>JAEORI010000130.1 GCA_016840965.1 Candidatus Thorarchaeota archaeon
ATTTCAGTGTGAACTCCCAAGTCCTTTGCATCAGAATTGATGAGGTTGGTTGTCACTGCTTTAGCTACAGTTCCGATGCCTACCTCAATTGTCGATTCATTTTCTATGAGTCTTGCAGCATATTCTCCAATGCGATTTTTTCTCTCACTAACCTCAGGTGGTTCGAACTCCCGTAGAGGTTCAGTGTATGGTACCAGATAATCCATCTCCTTAACATGAAGAAAGGAATCTCCATGAGTCACTGGCATTCGTTCATTCACTTGGGCAATCACTAGCTCTGCGCTTTCTGCTCCAGTCTTTGTCACATCTACAGAAATTCCAAGTGAACAATAGCCAAACTCGTCCGGTGGACTCACTTGTACTAATGCGACATCAATTGGTATTCTTCTAGTTCTAAAGAAGAATGGGATATCAGATAATGGTGCTGGCGTATAATCCGCACGTCCTTCGGAAACTGCATTTCGAATGTTGTCTGAAACAAAGAATGTGTTATGTCTGAACTGCGTCTGGAATTTTGGATCCGCTGATGGAGTGTTACCAATTGTGAGCAAATGGACGATTTCATTATCTGCCATTCTATCTGCATTCTTACCTAATTCCTGAACAAGATGATATGGAACACCGCATCCTGTTCCGAGAAGGATGCGAGTCCCACGTCTGATTTTCGAAATAGCCTTTGCAGCAGTGACAATCTTGTCCTTGTATTTCTCGGTCCAATCTCCTTTGGCATTCATTCTTAGTCGCCTCAGGTCAAAAGTACCATTCTGCATCTTTAGATTTGAGCGTTTCGAACTACTCTGTTCCCCTAGGCGCCTTGCCCAAGTAACCTTAGCAGCGTGATTTCACTAAGTAATCCCAGTTTCTCAGCAATTGATTCAGCTGCTTTAACAGCAGGTGATTTTCCATCCAGCTCAAACAACGACTCACCACGATAGTTGGCTCTTGAGAGTTCTTCATCGCTTGGAATCATTCCAATAAGATCCAATCCCTCAACCTCCAACTTCATTCTGAGATCATTCTCCATATCTGGAGGAATCCGATTCCCAATCACAACAATCTTCTTGAACTCAATGTGAACCTCCTTAGCAAGGTCTCTTATCCTTAAGGCTGCATCATAGGCAGCTCTTGATGGATCAATAACAATAATGAGAACATCCACATTTCGGTTTGTACGTCTACTTAGGTGTTCAAGACCTGCACTCATATCCATCAATGTGATTTCATAGTTCTGACTTAATGTATCTAGAATCTGTGTGAGAAGTCGGTTGACATAACAGTAGCAACCCTCACCTTCTGTTCTTCCCATAGCCAAAAAATCAAACTTTGGATTTTCCACAAGTGCCTCGAAAATCTCTCCCTCTAGAACATCTTGCTTAGCAACTTCTCCTGAGTATGTGCCATCATCAATATCTTGACGAAGTCTCGTTGCTATAGAGCCCACTGATTTCTTGACCTCAATTCCAAGCGCTCGAGGGAGATTCATAACGGGGTCAGCATCAACCACAAGAAGGTCTCTCTTAGTCTTCTCAGTAACAATTCGTGTGAGTAAAGCTGATGTTGTTGTTTTTCCCACACCACCTTTACCTGATACTGAGATTACGAGACGTTCTCTCATTGTTGTGGTTTTCACTCCTCTTTCCATTTACCCTCTTGCACATACTTGCCAATTCCACTCGAATCTTGCGGACCAACTTTTACAGTCCAGCCACTTGCTTCTTCGGTTTCACCACTGATTCTAGCTGCCATCCCTGGACTTATCAGAATCCTATGATTCACCTTATCAGCGACTTTGTATTCCTCAAGAGTTTCTGCCACTTTTTCAGCTGTGAGTTTACGACCCGCGACAGCTGACTGCACGCTCATTCCCTCGGTATCTACAACAACCAGATATGTATCAACGCCTGCTTGTTTGATGTCACTCTCAACAGTGAAGTAAGTGAGTGCAAAATTGGTTGTATACATAACTGGCGAGTCTGGTCCAACAGTCCCAAACTCCTTCAATCCAGACTCAACAGCAACAGGTTTCACAGGATCCGTATAGAGGTTACTTCTAAGGAATGTTGTTGGAAGGTTTGTCCACATATCTAAGCTATGAAGCACAACTAGATCTGCATATCTCACAATGAGTGCTGCGGCTGTGAGTACTTCATTCCATTTTGTTAACTCAGGTGCTTCACCCTCTCTGTGATCAGCCCACACTCCAATTGGTGCAGCAAGAGTGGGGTAACCAAGCAACTCATTCTCTTCATTAATTGCAGAACGTCTGATTTGCGTGAAATTGTCAACTGATGTCCCAAGACCTGTTTTTGATAGAGTTCCTGGATCCAGTACAATGTCTTCAACGCCCAACGCTCTTAACGTGTTCACGAGAGATGATAGATTATCAAGACTTCCAGGCGCATACGCCACCAGTGGTAAGTTATGCTTTGCAGCAATCTCTCCTACTTCCGCCCATGTATCTAGAGTGGCTGCGTAAAGGAGTGGTCTTTTTTCTGCAATCGTATTCGCAGCGGCAGCAAGCATCTCTGGATTCAGAGAACATAGCATTATGGGCCAGCTGGTCAACTCAGTCAATTTCTTTGCAGCAGTGGCAAAAGTCTTGGGATCCTGCGAAACGCCTCTGAGGGCAATTCCATCCAAGCGGAGGTTGGTTCCAATGTAGATATAGGTCCAATCTTCTATTGCTTTTACTCTAGCCGCAAATGCGTCAGCTGCAAGATTGTCTGGAATGTCTATGAAGAACGAAGTTGGGTTTGAATATCTAAGATCATGTCTATACAGCACCAGTTTTCCGCCGATGCTTGTAGCATTTTCACCAATGCCAATAACAACCTCCCTTACTGGGGGTCTAACAAGATTCTTCAGTTTCTCTAGTTTCTTAGCATACTTTGCATCCTTGAATAATGGGGTACAAGCCTTGAGTTTCACAGTATGCTCAGCCATTTTTGTAGCAAATGCCATACAATTGGCTTCTCCGCACTCCTGGCAATTTGTACCGGGGAGCAAGGGGTATATTTCTAATGGACCTGGTAGCTTTGCCATTTTTATGTCCCCTCCGGTATGGGAAGTGCGGTCCAGTCCGGATATTCCTCCGGTTTGACCATTCTTCTCTCTTTCATCCAATCAACAAGATCATGTACGGTTTTGATAGCTGCTGGATGCATCATCATGAAAAGATCATTTCCTGCGAGCAAAAGAGCTAGAGCAGTGACGCTTTCCCAAATTGGTCCTCTTAATTCTCTTGGACCCAGTTCAGGATTATTCAACCAAGCTTCTCTTGCAGCCCAAGCGTTCGTTGTTCCTGAGCTAATCGGAAAACGCAGTTCGTCGTCACCGAGCAGACCAGCAAGACGCATTCGTTGCATGATTGTAAATGCATACTCTAGACCATATCCTAAAGCTGCTGTCGTAGGGTCTATGACAATCTGTTCTGGTGTCAACCATTCAAAGAGTCTTCGATTTAGTTCCTTCTGCTGGTTGATGTCAATTGACGTCCAAGATAACACAACTTGGTCGTGTTTCTTTGCTGCAATAGCAATATCCTCGTAAACATCAACAGTTGCAGAACATAGGAGTGTTCTCTCCCCCTCACAGACTTCTGCAGCTTTAGCCAAGACAGGTCCATCTTTCTCAGGATCACCTGCTGAACCTATGAGAATTGGGACCTTAACAGCTTGCAAGACTTCCTCGATTGTCTTTGCAGCATCGCTTGGTGACGTGTCACCTAGTCGACGGTCTGTGCTAATCAAATGAAGTGTGACAACATCTGCTCCAAACTTATCCACGACAAGCTTCGCCCATGCTGCTGGATCTTCTAGAACCTCTTTGTAGTGCATTTTTACTGCCTTTGCTAATGATATAGGCATATCAAACACATCAGCTGCTACAATAGGTGGATGTTTTGGAGGCGCTTGAAACAGATCCCATGCTGGGGCAGTATGTCCCCCGATTGTCACAGTTTTACTTCTGGTACCTCCCTGCCCCTTAGTAGATCCAAGAGTAATCTCTTGGATAGTTTTGGTGTATGTACCAAGAGGTGGTGTAAATGAGGCTGGAATTAATGACTTTGGCATCTCCAGTGCTGGACGTGCTACAGCTTTTGCCACCTGTTGTACCATTGGACGCAATGCTAGCTTGAGCTCGTCAAGTTCTATCGTGACATTCTCAAGGATAAGTTCAGCAAAATCGCCGAACATATCATCCAGCGAAGTGGTCCTTTCCTTGTCAGATGTCATTTCTTTTTGTCCCCTTTTCCTGTTCTTCGGATGATTACTTTCTCAGCATAGATCTTTGCGTTCTTGAAGATGATTTCAAGGCCGCCTCCTACACCTCCGACATAAGCTGTCATCTCACCCGGAACTGCCATATAATCAGTTCCTGCTTCATCCGAAGCAATGGCCGCCTCATCCACTTCCTCCAGCTCAACCCACCGTTCAGCCACAGGATGATCTTTCTGTTTGAGGAACGTCTTGAGGTCGCCAATACTCATGACCTCTTTTTCAGTTGGGATTTTGTCCCTTATCTCCTCTGGAATAAAGTCGTGGACCCGCTCTTTGATAGCCTCCGGCATCCAGACAATTCGGTTCCATCCATCATCAACTTGCAAGAACTTTGGAGACCGCATATACTCAATAGATATGCCATGGAATCCTGGGACTTGACGACCTCCAGCTGTTGAATCAGCCATGCTTGAAAATGGCAACCCATTCACTGTATCGCCTTTGAAGTCTCTGTGTACAATTCCCAAGCCATCTACTTCTGGTATTACGAAGGCGATAGCTTCGAAACAGCCGCAACTCGTGTGTGGTTTTTCAAAGGCACTATAAAGTGCAACCGAATTCACCTTACCAAGGGATTTCTCCGTGTATGCTTGATTGACTCCAGCATACTCGCCCCGGAACTCGTTAATTGTTTCACCTTTTGGTATCGCGTATAGTGGACCTTTTGGATCAACTCGAGCAGCAGCTCTTCCATCAAACCAACTTATTGCGCCACAGTTTGCGTACCGCTGTGGTGTGATTGTACAAACATGAGTAGGAGCAAATGACTGACATAATGAACATCCATAGAATGTATCTACTTCCGCGTCACTAAGCCCTCTTGCACGTTCGTCTCGTTGGTTGTATCTGTTAATCGCATCATCATAGCGTTCTGCAACAACATTCGGATCAGTGATGAATGTCACCTGAATCTTCTCTATGATATTCATTTCACTCTTGAATAGTCGTATTAGAACTCTACCCAAGAACTCGAAAGAGTTGAAGCCCTTCTCAAAGGACTTCTTACTGAGTCTAATCCAGATATCATACCGCTGATTGAGATGCATCATTCCCTCTACAAAGTTGACATACTCATGTATACGTCTTTCAATGACTCCTTCAAGGTCCGGTTCAATCTCTTTCCCAGCTACTTCTACGACTATTCCAAGAGGATGATAGCTTCCTTCCTCCATGTCCTTAAGGTCCGGACCAATTATAGTAATTTTTTCATCCTCGACATCACCCATCTCTCGGGCAATTGCAAGTTCGAATTTTTGTTTCATATTTGGTCCACCAAGTTCGACAAACATATCTTTGCCTCGAACTCGCTCACCTTCGTATACTACTCCAATATCTACTGGAATGTCTTCAAATGACATTTTACTTACCTCCTCCTATAAGTTCAAGAATTTCGTCAAGAGATTCATGATACTGCTTCTCTTTCATATTCGGGAAGGACCACTTTGCGTGCGGCTGATAATATCTCCCGAGAGCAATCGCCACGATGTGTGGTGCAAAATTCATTACTCCAGACAGCATGGTCCATTGCATATAGTATGGCTGGCCATATATCAATATCATATCATAGGGTCCTGTGCCATGAGGTCCTTTCCAATCTGGGTCTTGTAGTCTATATGCAAGCTCCATAGCTCCCATTGATTTCGCCCCATCAAAACCTCTCTCAATGAATGCTTTAATGCTCCCACCTGTGGCAATCACAGGAATCTTGCCAGCTTTAGAAAGGGCTATCGCGTAATCTACCATGTTTCCTTTCCCATGTTTCTCATTAGGTGCTTCTGAGCCAACAATTAGAAGTGGCTTCTTGGCTTTTGATAGGTCTCTTTTGAGAACATCAGGTTTCGAAAGAGCTTTTGCGCTTTCAGGCCCACAGATCTCTCCAGTTTGCCAAGGAACAGGTTTCATTACCATTACTTTCCACCTCCAATGATTTGCTCCTTTAGGAGTGTTGGATCTGGTATCCTTCTCTCCTTCCAGTTGTGCTCCTTCATTTGAGCTAGAATCTTGTCTTTCAATGTGATTGGAATATCTGTGTCACGTCTTATGTATCTCCAGACATCTTCTGGGAAGAAGCCATAGTACTTCTCATGAACATCGATGTAGTGGCTCAGTTTTATAGAACGCCCTTTGCCAGTGTCATTAGGTCGTAGAACAAGTTTTGCAGTCATTACATTTGCTTCTGCAACAGTTTCTGCGGCGTAGAAGAGATGTTCAGGACCTGGAGCTGTTACGACTCTATCTCCAGTTCGAGCATCATAAACTGTCCAGTCCCTTTCTTCTTCAGCCTTTCCAAGTAGCATTCTCCGATATTTCGAACCATGCGGCCCCACAATTACAGGAACTCCAAGTCTCCAGAATCCTGCTGCTATAGATGCAGCTTTCTGCGACATTGCACCCCATGATATGCCAACCGCACCTACACGATTGTGGATATAATCAGCAATCTCTGCATAATTGCCTCGTAGATTTCTTTTTGCGAAAATTGCAGCGATTTTTATTGCTGCTCCAGCAATATGCGAATTCGCAACACATGAGCCAACATTGACAACGCCACCTGCATCAAACTCACCAGTTCTTCTCTCATAAATTGACTGACCATTCTCATCTTTGACATGTCCAGCTGAAATGGCTGCGCATCCTGAAGTCACAATGATGTAACGCCGCTTGGCGAACTCTTCAGCCATATCGTGAACATCCTGACCTCCGCCTGGATAGTTAGCGCATCCAACATGAGCAATGACCCCAGGGATCTCGCCAAATACGATTGGTTGCCCAACATTTCTGATTTCAGTGTCCTGAATAGCCCCGCGTCCAGTCCTTACCATATGTGTTTCTTCTTTGCAGTCAGCTTCTGCTGCAGCTACCATCCAACTATGTAAATCATAATCATTCGGGCACGCTGATTCACAACGTGCGCAACCTATACAATTATGATAGACCTCTCGTAGTGGTTCAAAATTCCCAACTTGTGCTGCCAATACAGCTTCCATAACATTCTGGTCATTTGGACATGCCCTGATACACTCACTGCATTTCTTACATTCTTCAGCCATCTTTTGAATCTGCTTTTTCGATGGGAAAAACTTCATCTTTCTTCTCTTTGGTTTTACCGCAAGCGCTACCTTGGTTGCGACCTCTCCCACTATTCTGTGATCTGGAATATAGGCTCCCGGTATTTTTCCAGAAACAAGTTCTTCTACAATTGAGTCGGGGTCGTCATCAGATCTATCAGGCAGTCCCATTACTGCTTTATCACTTGTTGAGATGACAGGAGCTTTGACCTTTTTCGCCTCTCGCACAACATCAGTTCGGACACATTGTTCGTCTACAACGATGACATCTGCTTTTCCGCTTCTGATGAATCTGAGTTGCCAAGAGATTGGACCTACAACCTTTGCTTTTGGATCACGACGTGTTATATCCCATGCTGTACAACACATCCCACCAACCTCTGCAACCTCATGCAGTCGTTTTTCAGTTATGTAGTCAGTGATGGATGCTGCTGGGACAATGTTGTGTCCAATGGTCAAAATAATTGCCTTATTCGTGTCCATCATGCCAATTCCAGACTCAACCAATGGGGCATCTGGGTCTGCTTGTGGCATTCCTAGAGTTGAAACCTGTGCAAGGTCTGCTATTTCCATACTTAACTGGTCAATCATCCCAGCATGGAAGACTTTACTCTCAAAGTCCATCCAATTACCTTCTTGACCTGTGGCAGTCGCAG
>JAEORI010000023.1 GCA_016840965.1 Candidatus Thorarchaeota archaeon
ACTGAAGATACTGGTCAGCCTGCCATCGAAGAATGTCTTGACTCCCTCCGCAAACACCTCATGAGCCCTGAACATTATCCTTAATCCTAGATTCTCTAGGAACTCATCAAATGCAATGCGACCAAATGCCCTAACCCTCATCCCTCGGGAGTTTGCTGCAAACCTGAAATCGTCATCCTTCGGATCGTTCCAAGCAAGTTGCAGAAGGATCTCATCTGGAAAGTCCTGGTTTTTTCGGTTGCATTTCTGAATATCACCAATAGATGTTACTCCTTCTGGAACTCCTCCATGACATGCGAATATACCTTCATCACTTACAGCAGCCATTGGAAGTACCTTGAAAGCTTCCAAATATTGACTATAGACATCGAATGAGAATTTCCTTGTGACCTCAGTATAGAACCCGTATCTTTGAGCCACCTCGTCTGACTCATGGTTGCCACGAAGCAAGAGAACACGATCTGGATCATCTACTACTAATGCGAAAACCAGATTTACAGTTTCAACCTGTGCAGGTCCTCTATCTCCATAATCACCAAGAAAGACGAATGAATGCGTCTTGTATCTTGAGAAAAGATTCTGATCACTTGCAATCGATTCAAACTCGCCATGAAGGTCTCCTATGAAAAATACATTCCTTGATGGGATTTCTACAACATTAGGTCTATTATGATATAGATCTCTTATCATCCCTACAAGTTGATCAATATCATCGGATGTTACATCTGTGCTACCTTTCAGGATAGATTGAACAAGCTCCATGTTCTCCACTCACAACCTATCTCCAATTCATCGCTTGAAAGACCATATCTACTGCTTCTTCAGGAGTGCTTGCTGCATACACAACATCGGCTCTCCTATCGTCAATCTTTTCACCAGCGAGTTTAGCTGCCCAACCTCCAGTTGGAGCTAAAGAAATGACAGGTTTGTTTGAGAACCATGCGATTGCTATCTCACTGAGAGTACCCGCAGAGCCTTCAATTGCTATCACTGCATCTCCAGTTTTAGCAACTAAGAAGTTCCTCGCATAACCAAGACCTGTAGGAATTGCGATGTCAACGTATTGATTGGCGTGTTCTTTTGTATCGGTTGGCAAGATTCCTAAAGTCTGACCTCCCTGACTTTTTGCCCCCCTGCATGCCGCTTCCATTACCCCACCTAATCCACCACATGCTAGGACAGCTCCTCTCCTGGCAATTTCAGCTCCAACACGTTCAGCTAGTTCTAGATTAGTAGGATTACTATCAGAGCCTCCAATAACAGAAATTACTCTTGCTGGCATGGTCTATCTCCACAGTCAAAGCTTTCTTGATGATTCAAGTTTGTCTAGCTTCTTTTTGAGTATACTGTAAGCATCCTCAGATAAACGTCCTTCTTTGGCTCGTTCTCTTGCTGCCTCAAGGAGCGTCTTTCTTGAATCAGAATCCTTGAATCCAGATAGGATTTCATCGGGTATCTCTTCTATTGGAATCACAGGGTTTGGATCAAACCTAGTGCAGATTGTAGTTCTTTCAATCTGGTTCTTTACATGAAGAGGCAACACTCTTGCTGAAAGTGCATAAATTTTAGCAACAGTTAGTAACGCGCGAGAACCAAGATTAAGTGTCGACCATCCAGTGTCAGTACTAACTATACAGATGTTGGCATATCTCTTGCAAGAATGTGCGCAGAATCTACAAATGCCCGGTTCCAATCTGATCGTGCCAGTCTTCATGGAAACCCATGCCACTCCTTCAGCGAGTTCTACAGCACAGGAATCATTAATGACTCTGAGCCCAAGATCAATTGCAATAGTCCGAATTTCATTGATTTCGTCGTCAGAGTTTAGTGGAGCAGCAGGCTCAGGAAGTGTTGGTTCGTAAAGTGGACATCCCTCTTCATCTAAAGCAACAATCTTTGGGAGTGTTTGATTTGCTGATTTTTGTCTAAGTAGACCTTCTGCTACTGAACTCATGATGTCATGAATACTCTGTACCGCCTGCACCGGTAACTGAGTTCCAAGGAATGCATCTAATAGGAAAGAACCTGCCTCCGCATCTCGCACGCTGCCAACAACCACAATCATGAGTGGTGTCTTAGTCTTTAGAGAGAGTCGCTCAAACATCTCTGGTATGTTTTCAAGTTCATGAGGTCGAAGGATCAGTATTATTGCACTATGACCTCTTGTGAAATTCCGAGAAAGTCTTTCCAGTCTCTCTGAGAACGGTATAGACCATAATTGCAAGACAATACTTGAGTTGTCTGGATAATCAAATCTAACTACTCCCAGACTCAAACCTATTGTGCTATATAGCTGATATGAAAAACGGTCACCGGAGGCTCTGCTAAGGAACCCAGTCTGTAATGGTAGATCATTACCTATTACTAAGACCTTGAAAATCATACGACTCTTAGCGACGTTTGGAACTGTCATGCTCAATTGATTCTTTATGAATATGTGAATTAATAACTATGGTCATAGTAGAAATTACTAGTGGGAAGGTATTTTTCTTGTCCTGTTATTTCACCGTTGAGGAAAATGGTTCGAATCTATAGAGTTGAGGACTCAGAAAAGGCTACTCGAGGAGGATATGAGGCGACCTATGTAGCCGACCTCACCTTCCAGAAGTCTCTTGATAGTTGTGGTGTAATCCTAGTTGATTTTGAAACTAGTGATAGAAGCTCCCCTCATGCCCATGAGCACTTAGAGGAAGTGTTTGTGGCATTGTCAGAATTGTCCATCTATGTCAATGATATCAGATACGACCTTCATGAGGGTGATGTGGCGATTGTTGAGCCCGGTGAGTTTCATTCCTTTGAACGTAGGACAAACACAAAGGGACGAATTCTAGCATTGAAGTTTCCCAACATAAAAGATGATAAAGTTGTACCAGTTAGAGGAAGTGAAGGTTAGAAATCATCATAGTCAAAGTCATCATCTTCTTCATCCTCGAAGACAATATCTACTGGGGCCCGTCCGAGACCAAAGATTGAGGAGCTGGGAACTGCTCGTTCGATGGCTTTACGAAGCTCTTTCCAATCCCGATGTCTGCGTCGTCTCCCAATATAACCTGCAATAGTTATCAAACTGAACGACACGATGCCAACAATATAGAGTTCTACCCTCGTAGAAAACAAACCTGAAACCGCGCTAAGTGCTAAGACAACGATTCCCCCAACGATTAAGACATTCAGTGAACAATCACACGTGATTCCAAGTTGAGGTGGTCCAACCTGAAAGTCTTCAGGGTCTGAACCAGGTGCCAAATTGAGGTAGTAGTTAAAAGCTGAAGTAAGCAGTA
>JAEORI010000131.1 GCA_016840965.1 Candidatus Thorarchaeota archaeon
CCTAGGAGGACGAGGTAGAAGTTAATGAAGGAGAATCCACTAGTCAGTAGAAGAACTCCCGCAAACACTACCACGAAGCCTCTCAGTGTTATCAATCCATAGCTTCTCCATCTAGCTTAAGGCATGATGTTCAATGGGCTACTTGGGACAATCTACTTCTCCAAGAATTTTTGTCACTACTCGTTGTACGGTTAGTCCCTCAAGCTCTGCTTCTGGTTTTAGTATGAGTCTGTGATTCAAAGCTTGAACTGAGAGACGACGAACATCCTCTGGAACTACATAGTCTCGACCTTGCATTGCAGCACGACTCTTTGAGGCATTCATGAGCACAAGGGATGCTCTGGGTGAGCCGCCAAGTAGGATTTGAGGGTCATTTCGCGTTCGGACCACAATGTCACGAATGTAGTTGATGACATCTTCTTCGATAAACACTGTCTTGCATGTGTTTTGCATTCTCACCATCGCAGCAGGATCTGCAAGCACATTCAAATCAGTGGCTTCGCCAAGATGTTTCCTACGAATGACTTCAGCTTCTTCTTGGTCAGTAGGATAATCCAGTATCAAGCGGAACATGAACCTGTCAAGTTGTGCTTCAGGTAGAGGATATGTGCCCTCTTGTTCAACCGGGTTCTGAGTAGCAATAATCAGAAATGGTCTTGGAAGTTTGCGAGTCACACCCTCTATTGATACTTGTCGTTCTTCCATTACTTCGAGTAATGCACTCTGTGATTTGGGAGGACATCTATTAATCTCGTCAGCTAGTACAAGATTTGAGAATACTGGGCCTTTGCGGAACCAGAACTCTCCAGTTCGCTGGTTAAACACATTGCTGCCTAACAAGTCGGCCGGGAGCGTGTCCACAGTCAGCTGTATTCTCTTGAAAGCACAACCTAGAATTGCGGCGAATGTCCGAGCCATGTAGGTCTTTGCAATACCAGGTACACCTTCAAGAACAACATGACCGTTTGAGAGAAAAGCAATGAGGACATCACGTAGGATGTCTTCTTTCCCAACAATAATGCGGCTGCATTCTCGAATAATTTCACTCGTGATCTTGTGTACCTCATCAATCGACATGGTTGCGGAGGTATCAATTACCACAGTGTCGTTCGTTTCTTCCATTGTCAATTTATTCTACCTCTTTTTAGTATCTATGATGTGTGATTGGATATTTCGTATGAAGAAGAAGAGCTCCATCATCTCATTCTCCTTTATCTTGATGTTCGGATCTTCTGAGATTTCCTCGATCCGTGCAATGGTCCTGAAAAATTCAGTTTCTTTCAATTTCGGGTCTTTATATCGCATTATTTCCCAGACTTTTTGGGAGTCATACTCAGTCCATTGCTGTGCCTTTCGAATTCCACGACGCAAACGTCGATATAGCATCTTGACTACTCTTGTATAGTTGCCCTCAGTTCGATAGTATGACATTCTCTCGCTAAAATATGTCTGACCTTTTCTGAGGAAAACGTCTGAAACGCTCTTGACCTCTGGTTTCTTTATATCAGGTAGGTATTTCTTTATCCCAATTGCAGTAAAGATAGGATATACTGCAGATATCCCTAATGGTAAAGAAGAGAGCCAGAGAACTCTTCCCAAATAGAGCCCGAAGAAGAACTCACTCTTCCACCAAGGAATCTCAAGCAGCTGTTCACAAAATAGAATGGGTTGGGATGTGTCACCATCCGAGAGCCAATCAATAACATTGCTGGCAAATTGCTGATTACCTGAGAACCGTCCATACATGTCATTGTTGAATATACTGGGGTCACTTACTGCAACCAAGCGTCCACCATTTGAATTCCCTGTTACTGAGAGGTCAATGGCGCCTACAACAGGGAGACTTCCAGCTAACGCCACTTCAGCAGGTGTATCAGGTTCAGGCGTTGGATCAGTTATGTTTGTTTCACACCAAGACCTAGGCGTCGTCCAAGCAATACCAGCACGACCGAGGAGACAAAAAGGACTAATGGCAGATGCCCAGTTAAGATGAAGCTCCGACACTCCAGCTGTCAGTGCCCCGCCATCGAGACCTGTTCTAAAGTCTCTAATGATTGGTAGTCTTGGTTCTTTTTCCGGGTCATATGAGTCCAAGTCCAAAAGGACACCATCAACGAATGACAAAAGACCTCGAGTTGTATTATCAGGAATGAAAGAGTCTAGGAGGTAATTCAGCAAAGCTAGAGATGCATTAGCAGACCCGAAGTCATCTGCTATGAGAACACCACCACCAGCCATAAGATGTGTGAATATGACTAAAGCGGCATCGATGGTGAAGTCTCGAACAGGCCCCATGATAACAATTACAGCGGACCCATTGTATCTTGAAACGACACTCATGCTTGCTTGAATGGACATCACATCATACCCGTTAGATTCAACATTACTTGCGAATAAGCTGAGTCCGGAAAACTCATCATTGTATATGGAGAAGTCATAGCTGTAGGTCGTCTCGGCTCCAATCAATGTGCTTCCAGCTAGAATTCCTACTGGAACCCACGCTAAGATGAATAGGGTCACTTGCAGGATTTCTTTCCAGCCCATTCGCCTGTCTCCATTTTATTACTCAACGGGAGCAGATGAGTCAATTCTGGGATAGAGGTCCGTAAAGATACGAACAGCTTCTTCATACCGCTCACGAGTCATTTCATGATGTGAGAAGCGAGCCTCTTCATATGTCTGCACGAACCGTTCGACAGTTACTGCATCGAGGGGAATTGCTTGTAGGATACGATCCAAATACTCACGAGCAGTTTCGGAATGAGACCGTTCGGAGGCCATCTTTGTACCACACATCTGTTCGAAGGTGCGATAGGCCAAGGTTATTGATGCACCATACTTCCCAGAGTCTGCGAGTTTCTTGATATTTCGCAGTTTGGTTGGGATATCAATTCCTCTCGAAATTACAGGACTGCGGAACATTCCTTTTACTATGTATAGGTATGCCAGAACTGCTACAACTGCGCCAACGAGTAAAATACTTGCTATTAGTAAATCTGTTCCTTGCAATGGATTATCACCTGGTTGTATATTGATTGTGAACGTATTAGATTGAATATTACCCACTTCGAGGGATAAGAGCGTGACTTGAAAGTTGATGATTGTCCCGTCAGCTTGCGCCGTCACGCTATGTGAGAATCGTCCATCTGAGTCTGTGACATAATGGAACACATCCGTCCCATTATAGTTCAACCTTACTTGACGAGATCTTACGGGGTTTCCTTCTGAGTCTTGAATTGTTACAACTATATTGAAACTGCGTCCGGGATCGACCCTGCTTGGAGTCGCAAAAAAGACCGGGCTGTTAAATACATGGATAGATTCAGCAGATATATCGCTACTGGGATTGATGTATAACATGCCATCATACTCTGCCATAACATCGAAATATCCATCACCC
>JAEORI010000132.1 GCA_016840965.1 Candidatus Thorarchaeota archaeon
CTGTTTCAAAGGTCGCCTATGCGAAACACTTGAGAGTAGAGTATCTCACATCTTTTGCAGACTTTCCGCATCACTTCAGAGTAGGCAATAATCAACATCCAAAGGAGTGTGACTAAACTGAATAATTATCCAACCAAAGATCCAGTGCTTGTGACCTGTGGACTCCCTTACGCAAGTGGACGGATGCACATCGGTCACCTTAGGACCTATGTACCTGCAGACGTTTTTGTCAGACTCCTGAAGAAGATGCAAGTGGACGTCACGTTCGTCTGCGGGTCCGACACGCATGGTACACCCGTCCTCGTGAAGGCCGAGGAAGAGGGTCTTACGCCAAAGGCGACCTATCAGAAGTATCACAAGATTCTGGAGGATACTTTTCCCCGGCTCAATATCTTCTTTGACAACTACGGACATACTGACAGTCAAGAGAATCATCACAGAACCCTACAGATTGTTCAGACCCTCATAGACAACGAACACATATACGCCAAAGAGATTGAAACTCCATTTTGTGATACATGTGGCCGGTCTCAGCCAGACCGATTCGTGCGAGGAGAATGTCCCTATTGTGGTTCGGATGCCAGAGGGGATGAGTGTGATCAAGGCTGTGGTAGATACATCGAACCAGGTTTGATATTGAATCCAAGATGCGCTGTATGTGGTAATCCCACACGACCGATTACCAAAAAACATCAGTTTCTGAAACTTAGCGCATTTGAGGATTTCATTGGTGAGTACCTCGCAAATGTAGATGGTACAAAGAACGCAAAGAACTTCGCACTTGGTTGGGTCAAAGAAGGTCTACGAGACTGGTGTATAACACGAGACCTTGACTGGGGAATCAAGTTTCCCGGGGATGACTCACTAGTCCTGTATGTATGGGTTGACGCACCTATTGGATACATGTCGAGCACGGAGCAGTGGGCTAAGAAAATTGGCAAACCCCAAGAATGGGAGAAATACTGGAAACCGGGCAATGGTCGTTTAGTACACTACATTGGTTTGGACATTGTTCAACATCATTGCATATTCTGGCCCGCGATGCTAAAAGGCAGCGACTACAATCTTCCATTCGCAATTGTTGCTTCAGGCATGGTGAAGATTGAGGGTCATAACTTCAGTAGAGGTCGGGGCTATGTAGTGTGGGTTGAGGAAGATTATCTCGACAGGGGTCTCGATTCTGATTATCTTAGATACTATATCGCCTCTTATACGTCCCAAACAAAAGACCTTGATTTCAATTGGGATGTCTTCGCTGACAAGGTGAACAATGAACTTGTTGCAACCCTCGGCAACTTCCTCTATCGGGCTATTCACTTCTCGCACAAGCACTTTGGTGATGTACCCGAAGGGAGATTGGACCCAACACTCAAGAAAGAACTTGAGAGCGCAATAGAAACTATCGTAGCTGCAGTGAACGAGTATGAGCTTAAGAAGGTCGCAGATGAGGTTCTTAGAATTGCTTCCGTTGGTAATGAGTACTTCCAGTCCCAAAAACCTTGGGCATTGATCAAGCAAGATAAGAAAAAGACTGGTGATGTGCTTTTCAACGCCTTAGCTCTGGGAAAGGCTCTTGCTATCTTCATTGAACCATTCCTTCCATCCGCAGCTGAAACAATTTGGGCTCAACTTGGGAATGAACCTACAACAATCCACAACACTTTACTCAAAGATGCACTCACACCTCCAAAGGTTGGGACCAAGCTGATCAAACCAGCTCCCGTTATTTCCAAGATTGATGAAGATCTCTTAGCAGAACTCAAACAGATAATCAGCGACCGAGTGGCGGCTGCAAAAGCAGCACAAACAGGTGAGGTTGAACTAAAATTGGCACCAGTGAAAGACGAAATATCATTTGACGACTTCCAGAAGGTCGACCTTCGAGCCGGAAAGATTCTGAAGTGTGAGAAGGTGAAGGATAAGGACCGACTCCTCAAGATTGAGGTGGATATCGGAACAGAGAAACGCACCATGGTAACCGGTCTCGGACATCTTTACAAACCCGAGGAACTTGAGGGATTAACAGCTCTCTTCCTCGTCAATCTCGAACCAAAGAAGATTGGCGGCATTGAGAGCCATGGTATGATTCTTGCAGTTGAGCGGGCTGACAAAGAAGGCTCATGGGTGCCTGTGAAGCTCGATGACCTTCCACCGGGGAGTAAAGCCGCATAGATGAATTAATGGAGGATAGCAGATGCTGCTATCTCTCTTCTTATTTTATTGACCAACTTCCCACAGGTTATATTTCAAAGCTAATGGGGATTGAATAGGTCCACCACAATAGTTATATATTAACAATTGTTAATTCAAGTGTTGTTTTCACATCCACTACTTTTGAGATGATAGAGAATGATAGCGAAAGGAAGTTCTGGATATCAGAGTGCCACAGGATACATCATGTCAGGTATGCGGAAACACCCATTCCTTACACTTGGTGCACTCGTTTTAACAGTAGTAGCATCCCTGTTTACTGCACTCCCGTTCATAGTTGTGGGGCAAGCCATTGATGTATTACGTCTTGAGGGGTTCAGTCAGGGCTTTGTAGCTCTGACTTGGATGATTGTGTTCATCGGAATTGCATATTTGGCACTTAATTTCATAGCTGGAGCTTTATGGGCTGCTGTAATCACAGGATGGGAACGAGATGCGAGGCAAGAGCTTTTCGAATCACTTCAGGATCATAGCATGGCTTTTCATGACCAAGTTGATAGTAAGAGGCTTCTATCAATATCGATGCAGGACCTCAACTGGATACGAATGTCCCTTAATCCGGGTTTGAGAATGGTGATTGGTTCCTTCTCAGCTTACGGAATCACAGTCTTTGTGCTTTGGAGCATTGATCAATTACTTGGCTTCATCATGATTGTTGGTTTTCCAATTTACCTCTACTTCGCACTTAGATATGCTCGAATTGTTGAGCCTGTAAGACGCGCAAGAGCAGAGCGAATGGAGAATTTGACATCAATTTCCCAAGAAGTATTCAGAGGCATCGAAGTCGTTCGAGCCTTTGGTGCCGAAGACAGAGAGAAACAGAAATTCAGTGATACGAGCCTAAGTTATGCCAGTTCAGTTGAAACGGAAGGTCGTCTTGCTGCGTTCTTCTATCCTCAGCTGATACTTATTCTGGTAACAACAGGCGCGTTTCTCTACGGAGCTACTCTCCTTGTTTCTGGAAGTATTACGGTTGGTGGTCTAGTTCAGATTCTCTCCTTACTCCTAGCTATAGATGCGCAAAATTTCATGCTTCCAAGAAGTCTCCTCTTAATTCGCGGTGCCTTTGTGAATGCCCAGCGAATCATTGACCTTCTCAACTGGCAAGACCCTCTGGTTGAGTCTGAGATGGTTGATTCTAATATTGATTTAACAGGAGATATCGTATTTGATAAAGTATCCTTCCGATATCCAACTGGAAATGGAAATAGCAGATACGCATTATATAATCTCAATTTCACGATACCACAAGGATCACGTGTTGCGTTGATTGGTGGACCTGGCGGCGGAAAGAGTTCAGTATTGAAATTACTTCTTCGTCTATATGACCCGACCGAGGGGATTGTATCAATTGGGGGTAGAGACCTGCGAGAGGTTCCTTCCGACATGGTCAGGAAAGCGGTTGGACTAGTTGAGCAGGATGTCTTCCTGTTTAAGATGTCCATCAGAGACAATATTGCATATGGGTGCGAGAATGCTTCTCAGGAGGCTATTACGGAGGCAGCAAAGAGAGCACAAGCCCATGACTTCATCATGGAAACTCCAGATGGGTACAATACTGTAATAGGAGAGCGAGGAATGACGCTTTCGGGCGGGCAACGTCAACGTCTTGCTATTGCGCGTGCCCTAATTCATAATCCCTCTATACTTCTCCTTGATGACTCTACTAGTGCTATTGACGCACGAACTGAGTATATGATGCGAAATGCACTTGATGAGGCAATGAAGGACAGAACAAGCATTACTGTGACTCAAAGACTTCGGACACTCATAGAGTCTGACCTGGTCATGATTGTGGATAAAGGTCGACTCATAGCTTTTGGTCCGCATGAGAAACTCCTGAAGGAATCACCTCACTACAGACAGATATTCGATCAACTTCCTGAAACGAGAAAGATGCTCGAAGCAGTTCCTATTGCAAGAGGTGCAGCATGATGAGCGCAGGAGGAAGACCTGGTTATCCGACCAAGAAGCGAAGTCGTCCGATAGGACTCCTTCTGAGGCGTATGGGTGGATACTTTTCCACTCTAAAGAAGATTATAATTTCAGGGGCTATTCTTGCAATTCTAGCCAGCTTGATTGACGCCATAAGTCCTATTGTATTGTCTCAAGGTATAGATATCGCTCTTAATGCTACGGGTGTCATCAGCATGTTCATCACATTGACACTTCTTTACCTAGGGTTGAGGTTAGTTTCATTTGTTTCAGGATCTTTCTACACTCGGGTGATTGCTAAAGCTCAAGCTGGATTTGTCAACAAGGTCCAAGAAGATGTCTATTCACATCTCGTTGATGCTGACCTATCATTCCATAAGGGTGAACAGAGTGGAAATGTGACATCTCGTGTGACATCAGACACTGAGGCTTTGAGTACTGGAGTGCAAGTGCTTATGGATATTGCAAGCCAAGTGGTTCTCCTTGTAATCACATTCATAGTTTTGTGGGTCACTTCGCCGATAGTAGCAATGACTAGCTTGATTACTGTACCTATTGTTATCGTGATGTCTGCACTCTATGGAACTGTAGGTCAGAGGACCATGCTTGCTACACAACGTGCTTACGGAATGGTTTCTGGCCAGATTGCTGAGAACCTAAGTGGAATCCAGATTGCTAAGGCATTCAATAGGGAGCAGGAAACCTCCAGCCAACTCCTAGAACTTAACAATGAGGCTTACAAACATAACTTCCGACTCACACTTTTCTTCACATTCCTTTTCCCAACAGTTGGGGCAATGTCTGTGTTTATACTTGCTGCTGTCCTTTTCGTTGGAGCTGGGTTGGCTACTGGAACTGCAGCAGTGCTCAGTATCGGAGAACTCTTCCTCGGTACCATTCTGGTTCAACGGTTCATGTTCCCACTCTTGATAATCAGTCTCCAGGGTGCACAGATTCAAGCCTCGTTAGCCGCGATGGACAGGATATCAGATGTTATTGATGCCAAGCCGACTCTGGTGGAAGCAAGCGACGCAATTCCTCTTGAATCCTCGAGTGATGGCATAACCTTCGATCATGTGAGCTTCTCATATGTTGAGGGTACAGAAGTTCTTAGAGATGTAAGTGTTAGAATAGAACCCGGAACAACTGTGGCAATTGTGGGGGCTACTGGAGCAGGGAAAACCACCATTGCCGCACTCATCAATAGATTCTATGACCCTAAAGAAGGCAGAATCCTCATTGGTGACCAAGACATCTCGAAAGTTACTTTTCGATCCCTCCATGATACCGTTGCTCTTGTTTCTCAAGAACCGTATCTGTTTGACGGAACCGTCATTGAGAACATAAAGTATGGTCGACCTGATGCGACAGACAATGAGATCAAAGAACTCTGTCAATTTACAAATGCCTGTGAGTTTATTGAAACCCTACCGGATACATATGACTCCCAGATTTTAGAAGGTGGAAAAAACCTTAGCTCCGGCCAAAGGCAGATGATCACATTTGTCAGGACACTAGCTGCTAATCCACGAATACTTATTCTTGATGAAGCCACAAGTAGATTGGATGCTTACTCTGAATCCCTTGTCCAAAAGGCTCAAGAGAAATTGTTCTCTGGAAGAACTACAATTGTGATAGCTCACCGTCTCAGTACAATTGCAAATGCGGACAGAATCCTCGTCTTTGATAAAGGACAGTTGGTTGAACAGGGCACTCACTCAGAACTCCTTCAGATGAAAGGATTCTATGAGTCACTTTACAAGACATACTATGCTCATCAGGGGGTTGAAGCGCTAGATGAGGATATTCTTGAGATAGACGATTTGACTGTTGAACCTGCAGTCACATGAAGGATCACGTAGCTTAGACCATATGAAAAAGGGAATTCGCTTCACGTCAGAGAAGGGAATTATTACCAGATTTGTTAGGTGCTATCTCTGATAATGTTAAATGAATTGATTCTCTTATTGAGAGGAGCTTCTGAGGAATTATTTCTCTTATTCTATTCTCACTGCAAATAGTTTCATGGCTTAAGCCTTCTATCAAAGGTCGCGCAATTGATGCTTGAATTGGAGTGATCAAGTCCACCCAATAGCTACTCAATCTTGGGGTCAGAAGAGGAATAGGGAATACAATTCTTTTTGCCAGTCCCGCCTCCTTAGCATATGCTCTCATCAACTCATGGTACGTTGTAATCTCTGGTCCTCCGATGTCAAATGTTTCTCCAACCGTTTCTGGTTTTTCAAGACACCTTACAAGATATAGTACAGTGTCTTCAATCGATATTGGCTGAGTTTTTGTTCTGACCCATCTGGGTGTTATCATCACAGGTAATCTATCAACAAGGAAACGCATTATCTCAAACGATGCGGAACCAGGCCCAATAATCATTGCTGCCTGGAAGGTCGTGATTGGTGTCCTAGATGTACGAAGTATTCTATCCACTTCCTTTCTAGATCGAAGATGTCTACTCAAACTATCTTCTTCTCTACCAAGGCCACTTAGGTAGATTATTCTCTTGATTCCGATTTCATCTGAAAGTGAAGCAATGCTTTTAGCTGCTGTTCTATCCATTTCCTCGTAGTCTTTTCCTGAATACATGGAATGAATTAGATAGAACACCACATCGCAGTCTTTCATTGCTCGTTTCAGTTCATCACTATTGAAAACATCAACTTGAACAGCGTCAAGATTTGGGTGTCCTTTCCATGATTGTCCATCTAGTTTGCTTCTTGTTCTCCAACCAGCACGCACACGATATCCCTTGTCAAGTAACCGTTTAACAAGTCTTGAGCCTACATATCCTGTTGATCCCAGTACTAATACTCTCTCCATTATGTTCTTTTTAGAGGAAATCAACAGTTTCAATCTTACTGTCCCTTGACTTTCTAATTTGAGTTCAAACAAAAGAAATATATTAACAATTGTTAATTATTCTGACATGAAGAAACTTGTTTTCGGACTTGCTGTATTGCTTACTTTGTCCGTTTTCATCCCTTCAATTGCGGGTCATGTACCCATAACTGCACAAGACGGTGAAACATTGGAGACTGCTTTTTTCATCGAAGATCCAACCAAGAGCTGGGTTATCTATTCAGATTTGCATGAAGGTGCAGAACCCAAATATTTTGCATTTGAAATTGAAGCAGGAACAAGAATCAGAATGATGTTGGCAATTCCTGTAAATGCCGATCCAAATGGGTTTCAACCATCAATTGCACTTATGGGTCCAGGTCTTTCCAATTCAAGTTCAATTCCAAGTTTCCTCGAGATTCCTGAATCCGCAAGTGTCATGATTTTTGAGAGTGAGTCTGCAAGGCTTGCGTATGAAGGATTCACACCAACTAGTTTCTTTGAAATGATTCAGATTGAAGTCTTGGCTCCTGCTACTGGTGAGTACTATTTTGCTGTCTATGAACCGAATAATGGTGGTGCCTTCTCGATTGCGTTAGGGTATGTGGAAACATTCACATTCACTGAATGGGTTTTCGTACCATTCAATGTGATGACAATCCACCAATGGAATGGGCAGAATCTCCTCATGATTCTAGCACCAATGCTTGTCACCATAATTCTTGGTTTCGGGTATCTCCTGAATCGTAGA
>JAEORI010000133.1 GCA_016840965.1 Candidatus Thorarchaeota archaeon
CGGTGATTTTGAAGCTTGGAAAGATCTTCCCAACTTTAATATGAGCCCAGGGAAGAGTCCAGTCATTGCGTTTAATAGAGGATTCCTCAGATTTCCTGGAATGGAAACATTCTTGTTCAGGTCTCCATTGATGTGGCTCCCCACACAGCTCTCTGGCCTATATCATGATGGAATCTGGCTTCCACTTAAGGGCAAGAAATGGGTAAAATGGTTCCTTGAAGAAACTGAATGGGGTAAACTCTGGAAATCATATTCAGAATGAACAGTTGTTAGGAGAACGCGAAAATGGGATATTACGAATATCTTAAGCTGATGCGACCGCACCAATGGTACAAGAATATTCTCATTTTTCTACCAGTCGTGTTCGGTAGAGTGCAGAATTTTGAGGTATGGTTTGATTTTGTCATCAGAAGTATGCCTGAGCTTATGTTTGGATTTGGAATTCTCTGTGCAGTTTCAAGTGCAGGATATATTTTCAATGACATTGTGGATCTCGAAAAAGATGCCGCTCACCCTGAAAAAAGACAGCGACCCTTGCCATCTGGTCGTGCCTCTAGATCAACCGCTAGAGCATTAGCAGGTGTGTTGCTTATAGGTGGTCTTGTTCTGTCATGGGCTCAACACGCAGGATTCTTTTTGATGGTGGTACTATATATCATAAACAGTCAGTTGTATAACTGGAAATTGCGTAATTTCGCGATTATTGATGTCTGTGTGATAGCTGTTGGATTCATAATAAGAGCAATTGCTGGTACATTTCTAATCAATCAACCATTCACTTCGTGGTTGGTTATTGGAGTATTCTTCGTGGCTCTTGTTCTTGGATTCGGAAAACGTGTGAATGAGCTTCAATTGCTTGGTCAAGATGCATCATTGCATAAACCAGTGTTTACACAATATACTGAGGCAATGCTGAATCATGGAATCTCGATGTCAGCGACTTGGGTAGTCCTATTCTACGCGATATACTGTTATGCTAATTATCAAACGGTGTTGGACACTCAACCGGTCATAATAACTGTTCCAATAGTTGCAGGTATAGTTTTGAGATATGTGTATTTAGTGTTCTCTGAAAGTGATGTTGGTAGGAAACCTCACTTGGCGTTTAAAGATAAAGGAATTCTGCTAGGTAGTATTCTATTCTTCATAACATTACTCATTACATTGTTCTTCTTTGTTGGAATTCACGATTTCCTGCTTGAGCTCTTCCCTCCGCTATTCCCACCAATCATTCCATGATAGGGTGAATATCTTGAGTTCGAGACTATCAGCTTTCGATCTACACATGCATACTATTCACTCCATCGATGGAATGCAGAATCCACACACACTGTTCAAACTCATGAAGAAAAAAGGACTCAGGGGCCTTGCACCAACAGAACATTGGCGAGCAGCGACACTCAAAATAATTGAACGAGATGGTAAATTCATTATTCCAGCTTGCGAATACAAAACAACTGACTATGGCGAGGTAATAGGACTCTTTGTTTCTGAGCATATTGAAAACAGATCCTTCGAAGAGATAGCAGAGGATATACATGATTGCAACGGACTAGTTGTTCTCCCTCATCCAAGAGACCCCTTACGCAAATATACAGCTTTGAGAAAGGGTCTTCCAGACAGTATCATTATGAAACAAGTTGATCTTATAGAGGGGATTAACTCGAGATGCATATTGAATATCTTCAATAAACAAGCACAAAGACTAGCAAAAAGATTAGAAAAGCCAATGACAGCAGGTAGCGATGGACACACTTACTTGGAAATTGGAAATGCGAAGACTTGGCTACAGGATATAGAAACAGCAGATGATATCTATGAAGAATTGAAACGAGGCAGGACCCAGATAACAGGACATCCCTCAATGTTCTTGCTACATGTCCCAACAATGCTATGGCAGAGAGTCAGGAAGGTTGCATATGACAGCTGGTGAAGATACTCGACCAAACATGAATCAATCTATGATTAGTACTCAGAAGGTTATTGCATTTGTAATCTTTAGTGTCGTAGTTTTCGCAGCCGTCGGACTTTATGGTCAATTAGATGCGGTTGCTATTGCCTTAGCATCGATTGAATGGTGGTGGGTTCTTCCTGCCATGATGGGTCTATCATTTTTGAATTACATTATTCGGTATGTGAAGTGGCAATATTATCTGAACAGGATTGAAGTTCATCTTTCACACAAAGATAGTTTCAGCGTTTTTCTTGCAGGATTTACTCTCACAACGACTCCTGGAAAGATTGGCGAAGCAATTAAGGGATATTTTATTCGGGATATAGATGGAACTCCTATTGCGAAAACGGTACCAGTTGTTGTTTCAGAACGCATAACGGATCTATTAGCATTAGTACTTCTTGCGATGATTGGTTTTGGCATAGGAGTCAACACAGGAGATCAACTTCTTTCAGTTCTCATGCTGGGCGGTGTTGTCTTTGTTGCCGCTATTGTATTGAGTCAGAGAACATTCTACCAAAAAATACTCAAACGGTTCACATCAATCGGACCATTAAAACGATTCCAAGATAGCTTTGATGATGTCGAACATACTATGGCAATGACTCTAGGTCCAAAGCCTTTAGTCTTAAGCACAGCAGTTAGCATACCTGGTTGGTTTATGGAGTGCCTTGAGCTTTGGCTACTACTGAGTCTATTGACAGCAACTCCAATATCATTAGTACTATTGCTACAAGCAACATTTGTCCACGCTGCAGCTTCAATTATTGGAGCTGTGTCTTTTCTCCCAGGAGGGGTAGGGACATATGAAATCACTTCTGTTGCTTTGATAACATTTCTTCTAGGAATCCAAGCTTCCTTAGCAAGTGCTGCAACAATTCTGATTCGTGTCGTAACTTTGTGGTTTAGTGTGATTGTAGGATTTATTGCTCTAGGTATAGTGACTAGAAGAACTCGGAAACGTTCAGTGATTAACGAGTAACCTGATAACTTTTAACGAGCTCAAGCAATTCTCTTGCGCTTTGCTTCTTCTCGAAATGATCCCGAAGAGGTTTTACCATCTTGTCGATGTATAATATCATAGCATTCTTCAAATCCAACGGATGAAGGTTTCCGGAAATGTAGCTCTTCTCTAATGCTCTGTAGTTTTTGAACTCTAGGTCTCCACCAAATTTTGGTTTGCGTTCCACTTTCATTGATTCAAATGTTCTGAATACTAGATGCTTAGCATAATCAAGGAGTGGATTACCCTTAACTTCCTTTGGCGGACAGTAGGCAGCCATTATCTTTTTTCTTATCTCATCCTCTGAGTCATGGATAAAGATACTTGAAGACGGTTTACTCTTGCTCATTTTCGTCTGAATCATATGCAAGTCACGTCCCGCTTCATCAAGTCCCTCAGGTTCTATCGATCCCTCGAGATTGATCAGCATATGATGACTGATAACAACAGGTTTCCAAAGACCGATCTTCGGTCCAACCTCCCTTGCTAGCATATTTGCTCTTCTTTGGTCTAGTCCGAGTTGTGTTATGTCTGCTTCTAGATGAAATATGTCTGAAACTTGCATCACAGGATAGAAATATTGAGCTACTTCCGACATTTCCCCCTCTCGTCGTCCCATTATTGTCAGTGCTCGAGTTGCTCTAGCTACAGTGGTAGCCTTTGCAATCCTAACAACTCGTTCCCAGTATTCGATAGAATCCATGGCATCAGATGCAAAGAGGTATTCTACTTTTTCACTGGGGACACCTGCTGCTTTCCAGACCTCAATAAAATACTCTCCTGTGGCCTTTATTTTATCTAGGTCTCCACCCATCTTGTTGTTTATCCATGCAAACCAGTCTGCAAGCCAAATCTTGAATCTAATTCCAGCTTTTATTAAATCCTTTAGGAGAAGAGGCCTAAACACTCCGAAAGCAAGGTGTGCTAATCCTGATGGTTCAAAACCGTCATAAGCAATAGGATTAGATTTCTCTTCCAAGAGCTTTCTTAGCTCTGGCATTGTGACGACTTCTTCTCCAATGCTGGCTACCAGCTTGATTCTTTCTTCAAGATTCATGATATCTTGGAAATCATGATACTCACTTAACTATTCCCCAAGATAATAGCGAAAATGCTTGGAACCAACTGACAAATTACCAGAAGGTCCCAAGTATGGAAACTAATCAAGATCGATACCAAGGCTATTCAGAAGAGCATCAAGATCCGCTTTCGAGAGACTCTTTGCCTCTTCGAGGATGACGTCAATCTCGTCAACAGCCATTCCTTTCTTGATGAGTTTCTGTCGTAAATCATCTAACTCCTCAGGTCTCTGAGCGAGAGGAACCTCCTCAAGTGGAAGCTCACGTGTCGGAGGCATAGCTAACACATCAGCACGACGAGCTTTTTCTTGGTCAATAACCTCTTTGAGAAAGCCTGGACGTTCGCTAGCTTTCATTCTAGCGAGATCAGCCCTAAATGCATCAATCTCTGCAGCCCCAAGACCTGTAATAGCAGCGAGCTCCTCAAGTAATTCATTGACTTCGGGAACTGTTGTTTCAATCGGATATTCAGCAATCTCACTCGGGTCTTTAGAGAGTTTCATTGAACGGATTTCTTCATTCACTATCACCATTGCCATATCCCTTCTGCCCGGAACACGGGGAGCTTTGGGAACTCGGCCTCTCGCAAGAGCTCGAATCATTCTGGTCATTTGTCTGATTTGCTTCGGTACGCTCCATACTTTCACATATGCAACAATAAGTAATGCGATGAGAATCAGAGCAGACCCACCACCAATTGCCAACGCCTGTTGGAACTGTTGCTGCGGAGATATGTCAGACTTGATTGTTAATATGAATTGCCGAGACTCATAATTATCCATTTGGAATACTATTGTGACAATGAAAGTCTTCTGACCTTCTGCTCTAAACCAAAGTGTATATGTGCCATCTTCATCAAGGGTTTGGCTCACCAGATAGGTGATGTTTTGAGAAATATCCGATACTACGAGGTTAGCGTTAGAAATGCCAACTTGATGATCAAGATCAAAGTATGTGATAACAACCGAGAAAGTCTCGCCTGGAGAGGTATAAACAGTATCATTAGAATAAAGAAGCACAGTGTGAATTGGTCTAACCATGACTTCTAGATGAAGCGGTGCAATAGTGTACTTAGTCGTTTCAAATGCGATATCAAAGATATATGTCCCATAGGGTAGGTCTCCAGCTAAATTAAGTGCATATGAACCATTGAGCAAAAGTTGGAGCTCTATGGCTCCCAGTTGGGTCGAATAGGCAGTTCCAATCACATCAATGATTAATGAGTTGTCTAAGAGACTCGTGACATTGTATAGAATACTAATTTCATCGTTTATTGGAATCGAGCACTCTGTCGGACCAAAAATTTGGGCCGGAGTTGCATATACTTCGATTTTGGCTGTAACAGTTCGAGATGTGTAATTTGTTCGTGAAAATCGAACAACCAGATCATAAAGCCCAGGATTCTCGATATCAATCAGTACAGTAATCTCATATGACCCGTTAGGATGAGAGGTGACAAGAACATTACTGCCTTCCCAACTTGTTATTACATTGGCTCCAATAATGAGAGAATTATGCTGAGTATCATTGTAATAGAACAAGTAGGATACTGTATCACCATAATACCCACTCTGTAGGATAGGTGTTGCGAATGCTTGTGTGGGAATTGGTAAGATAGTGATAACGATTGATTTGATTGCTGTTGCATACCCAGCCTTTACTCCAACCATCCTGAGATAGATGGATTGAGATGCCAATGAACTTACATCAATGGTAGCTACATATGACCCATTTGATTCATCAATGAAAGATCCGCTTAGACTTCCCAGGGTGTAGGTAACAGCAGCTCCAGAAATCAGAACACCGTGGTAAGTGTCATTAAAGACAGCTCGCAACCACAATGTATCTCCGAAGAAAACATAACGAATAGTAGTCCCATCTATCAAAGCGATAGTGGTTGGGATTGGGACTATGTTGATATCAATGTCAGTTTCAATGAACTGCAGATTAGTAATAACAGCTCTGATAGTTACAGGATAGTGACCAACTGCAAAACCTGTAACATCCACCGATCCTGTATACCAGCCTGAAACACCAGTGGGAGTCATACTAAATACTGATCCATTCCACTCCATTGTGACAGCCGCACCAGTGACTGGGGCATTTGTAATTGTATTATTTAGGAATACTTCGAAGTCGATGACAGTATTAATCACAGCAGTATATGTTGATTGATATGGGATGATTTGGCCCGGAGCTTTTGAAACCACCATTGTGAATGATTTCTGTCTAGTCTGGTAGAATTCACGAGATGCTGTGATTTGTGGACTGTAAATACCAAAATCTGAATCAGAGGTGTCGAGAAGTAGATAATAGAATCCATTTCCAACGTCAATGAAGGAATAGAGCTCTCCATTCCAGAGAAGGCTTGAGGTGAATCCCTCAACAAATGTCATGTAGAAGGGCTCTTGAATCCAGAAGCTGATATTGAGAATTTCACCCCAGTCTGCATAATAGGTTGATTTGGTAAGGACAATCTGAACTAGTTGCGCACCAGGTTGAACAGTAACTAAAGCTTGGGCAGTTTGGAAATAGGACTTCATAGCAGTCACTGTGAAAATGTATTGCTGAGCAAGAAGACCAATAGTTTCCAGAGTGACTGAATAGGTCCCTTCGCCTGTTTCATTCCAATAGAATGAATTACCTGTTATAGCTGTCCAATCAGAATCGATTATTGCTCCTTCGAGAAAAGCATCGTGGTCAAAATCAATCAATGTCAAAACAACAATGATTGGAATACCAATAGCTGTTGAACCAGCAGGCGGTGCTTCTGCTATCAATGATGTCTGAACCAGTCGTATCTGAGCTCGAATGTTCAATGCATCTCGATTTGAGTAGAATGGTACACCACTCCATGTAAATGAGATATTGAAGTATACTGAACCTGCTGACCCAAATACAGTAGTATTGACGAGAAGCCGATATCCGCCATTCCCCAGCCTAATGACTTGATATTCTGAGGTTGACCAATTGTAGCTAGATAGTGTCACCATTGCCCCGTCTATGCCGCTTCCAGTCAGATAATCTTTGAATTGTAGATTAATTGTAATATTGTCAAAGTAAGGAGTTTCTTCCACAAGCGGGAATAAAATGACTGTTGAACGAGAGGTAGTTGTTGCTTGAGTTACTGTGTTCCTATCAGCGTAAAAGGGAGACCCAGAACTCCAATCAATAGACAACTGAATCTCATGACTTGATACAAGATTGAGTGCATCAAGTATAGTTGAGTTGAAACTAATCTGATAGTATGATCCGAAATTATTCAGACGATACCAGCTTGAAGTAATCAGGGTATGGGATGGCCCATGACTAAGAGTAATTTGACTCTTGCCAATAGTGATGAACGACTTAGTCAAAAAGTCCTCAAAAACAAAACTGAATGTGACATTTTCTAGGAATGGAGTATTTCCTGGAGTCTTGATGATTCGTATCTGTGTAGGACGCTCAACAACATTTGCGGATATTGTTCTTAGTGAAGAGCGATAGTATGGCGCTCCGCTAAATGAAACAGATACATTAAGTTTGTAGTTACCTGGAGGACCAAGAGCAGATGTGTCGACTTCAATCAGGTATTCACCAAGACCATTATCAGTAACCCAATAATCCACTCCAAGCACGAGAATCAACGGGTCACTTGTGACCTGTACTGTTGCTCCAGGGATTCCTGTTCCTGTTGTATCATCACTGTATGTGATTGTAAATGTAAGCATTGTTAGATATGGTGCATTGTCTGGGCTTTCATATCCGATCTGGGTTGACCGTTCAAGAACTGTAAATGCAAAGTACTCAAAGGCGTCACTTACAAATGAAGCGCCAGTGTAGAGGATGCTAGCATTGATGTAATATAGAGATGGAGCTCCGAGAATTGACGAATTGATGATAACTATGAAGTGACCGTCAACTGTTGGAGTTACAGTATAGTATTCAGGATCCACATCTAAAGTAAGTGTACCTGACATTCCGGATGTACTTCCAGATATGAGATCTGTATATACAAACTCGATCGTGACATTGTTACCCCATTGACCAGGAGTAAATGGTAGATGCGTCAACTGAGAGCTTCGCAATAAGACAATTACGATAAATTGTTGGTTTTGGACATCTGTATAGAAAGGCACACCAGTCCAAGTTAGATTGAGATGTAACGTAATCTGTCCCACTCCACCCAAGGTCGTGGTGTTGATAACTATGGTAAACTCCTTAGTAATTGTATTGAAGGAATATGACCAGTCGACACCTACTTCGTTGATGTTTATACTCAATGAAGGTGAATCAGCTATTTTCTTGGTTCGAATCGAATCAACAAAGGAAAACACTAGATTTGCATCTTCGCCATAGGATGTTGGAGGAACCTGGGTATAATCAATATAGGTGGGTCTTTCGAGAACCATTAGAAATACATTGATTGTTTGGTTCTCATAGAATGGTAAAGCTCCACTCTTCCATAGAAATGCAATCTCAACCTCGAACATTCCTACTCCTTCTAGATTGGTACTGTTCAGGTGGAAGCTATAATACACCGTTGGGCCGTTTATGAGGATTTTAATAAAGAAGTCATCGCCTGTAACAGGATTAGTACCAATTGGTGTGAAGGATACTGATACAGCACCTGTAGCATTCGAGATATAGGTTGAATTAACAAGATCATAGTACACTGCAGAGAAAGTGAAATTATCCAAGTAGTAAGTTGCAACAGGAGCAGTTTCCAGATAGAGATCTGTCTGTGTACCAACCAACCTGAATGAGGGATATAATAGCTTTGACTGAAGCTTTTGAACAGGTCCAGTCCAACTAATTTGTATTGTAAAGTCTTTCCAACCAACTGTTGACCATTGTGATGTTGGAACGGTGATGTTGTAATGCCCTGCCCCCAAATCAGTGACTGCATATTTCAAAGAAGTAATACCAGGTGTTGTTACACTGATATGAATATAGCCAGAGCTATTATCTATGCCAGTACCAAGATCAGTATCAAGATAGTAGACTAGTATGTAGGTATCAACACCGTAGAAAGTCTGTGATATTGGTTCATCAAGTGTAAACAAAGTTGTGTGAGACCTGACAGTTACTGTGATTTTGATAGTATGATTTTGCATCATTGAGCCTGAGAAAGTCACTTTAACAGTTGAACTCCCGAGAGGTGTTGAATCAGTTGTAAATATAGTCAGGACATACTTCCCAGGGGTTGTTTCAAGAATACTGTATGAACCAGTCCAATCGCATAAGATTGTATCATTCAAACCAGACAATGGAGTATTGTGGTCTGCATCAGTCCATGTGAAGGTCAATGAACGTGCTTCGCCAACTGGTATATTTACCACATTTTGTAAGTATGTTACTTTAGTGTAAAGTTCACGAACCTCAACATAGAGTAGGTAACTCTGAGGTAGGATGAATGGAGCAGTTCCTGTAACCTCGACAACATAATCGCCCATGGCAGTAAATGTTGTATTCAACCAGAACAAGTAACTACCAGGAGAACCAGCTACAGGGGTAACGCTATAGTAGCTTGACCAGTTACAGTCAAGAGAACCTGTAATAATAGGGGATCCAAGATAGTCTTCAAAGCCCATCCTAAATGAACCATTATATCCGGAGGGTATTGACAGACCCGGAGAGTCTGGAGCTTCCAAGACAAGATTTCCATCAAAATTGAGGTTTATTGTAAGTACATCTTGAACTGAATCGAAGTGCGGGTGTGTCCATTCAATATTGAGCGCATATTGTCCTTTCTGAGGTAAATCTCCTGAATCAAGAGTAATGAGGTACTCTCCATTGCCTCCTTCTCCGAAGTATTTTGTACCCGTAGTCCAGTTATAGCTCATTTGTCCGCCTGAAACAGTTACTCCAGAAATATCAGCATCATTAATTCGTATTCTGACCAAGAAAAGGTCAGGATAAGTAACATTGGTAATCCAAGTTGAAATAGCATCTGTTGGATTCAATAGAGTAGAAGTTGATGCATGGATTATATTGAATGTTCGATGGAAGAATCCTGTTTTATTCCAATTGGAACCTCCAAAACTGTTGTTGCAGAAGGCCTGCACCAGCCATTCTCCAGCAGAGGCATTAGTACCAAATGTAAGTATTTTTGAATTTGCATAACCAGTACTGTTTACTGTAACAATCTCCGAATACCAATTTACTCCAGACGGAGAGAACAAGGTGATGTTTACATCGACTCCAGCAAATTGAGTACCTATATCGACTGCAAAGTATGCTTCATCATTAGCCCTAAGATCCATGCTTCTAGCAGTATTCCCGATAGTAGGACTACTCATCAGTAAGTCTGTAATCATATTTGCACCCTTACTTCTTATGAGCCAATATCCCCACCTGTCGAGGTGCTGATAGGCAGTGATATTTGCATACCACTCAGGACCATGCCCTTCATCCCAAGATGAAATGTTTACATTTGTAAGCAAAGGTGAGCCAACAAAGTAAACATCTCGATATTCGGGTAATGATATATTGAAGTAGTATCTATTGTCATACCCATCAGGAATATCGGCAAAGAACCAAGTCAAATAATCTACTTCTGAGGAGTTTGTTGCTTTGAAAGTTTCACCAAACGCGGTTGGGTCCTGTGTTGTAAGTGTCGTTGATGAACCTCTAGCGTAAAGATTGGTTTCTACATTGAAGTCGACCCATATATCGCGATTGGGATCTGGCGTAGCTGGAGATGGGCTCCAAGAAAACATAATATCAACTGGACTTGTTGTCCAAGTAGGTATTGGTGTTTGTGTGATGTTTCCTAGCCCGGGAACAGATGTACCCCCAACATCATAATCGTTTACATCTATTCCATTCATCTTCAGATTGATATCACTTGGATTTGCTTTGGTCTTGAGGTAGAGCTCTACATTATCAACACGAGCGTATGGATTGAGATCAGGATTATAGTTAACACTTTGCTGACTAAAGAGCCCCACAGTCACAGTTACACCATTGGACAAGTCAAAGATGGATAAATCAGGAAGAACCACTAATCCACTATCATACCATGTCATTTCTTGTTCTACATCAGCGAATGATTTCTGCCAAACTCGTTGCGTGTAATCGGTTGATTCTACAGAAACGAATATCGCTACAAAACCATCAGGACCCCAATCAGATTCAATCCAATAATCAAGCCTGAAACCTGCCCACACAACATCACCACGATTCACTGAGAATGTTTGCGTAGCCCAAGCTCGTTCCTCGAACTGTGGATCGCCGCCTTCAGCGATTTCAAACTCAACACAATCATCGCCTGCTCCATGTCCATTATCAACCCAATATGCAGATGGTGTAGCACCACCAGCAATATTGTATTGACCTAGAGTCCAGCTAGATGGACTGTTTTCCATATCTGGATCCTGCACCCACGTTCTGTTCTCAGTTAGGTCTGTTACTCCTACAAATAGCTCATGTCCTTCCCACTCAGTTCCTAAAGGCACCGATACTGAAGTGTTGCTAGTACTACCAGTAGATGGGAAATATCTCATTTGATTATTATCAAAGATGTCAGTTCTATTACCATAAGCTTGAGCAGGTAATCCAGATGAAACTCCAGTCCACATAGTCCAGCCTTGCTCTGAAATTGAATGCTGTTGTTCAGGTGTAAACATAGGAGCTGATACACCTTGCTCATCTTGCAGAACATTCGAGTTTGATGGCAACAAAATGTTTGAAGTCTGTAGACTCCCAATTGTTGTCAAGGTATTACAGACTATTAGAAATGTGATGAGCATCAGGAGTGGTAGTCTATATTTAGGTTTCATTCATCCATCCCTCCTATTTCTTCAAGAAGTGCATCAATCTCTGACTTTGATAGATTCCTTGCTTGTTCTATCATGAGGTCAGCTTCGGTTTCTTCAATGCCCATCTTAATCAAGCGCTCTCTCAGGTGGAGCAGTTCTTCCTCAGATAGGCGTTCTTCAGCTACTTCAGGTGGTGCACCTTCTTCTGCAATCCTTTCAGCTTCAGCAAGCTCTCGAGCTCGTCGAGATCGTTCCTGCCTGAGAACTTCGTTGATGAATCCAGCTCGTTCACTCGGTCTCATCTTGTCAAGATCTTGTCGAAGAGTATCGATATCATCAGGAGTAAGACCTACAACTGTAGCTAATTGATCAAGTAGCTGCTCCACATCCATGACTGTAACATCAACTGTGGACAAAGCTATATCGTCAATAGTCTTCAAAATTCCAACTTTCTTGAGATCCTCATTCATCATTGCCAAAAGCATTGAGCGTCTGACTGGAACATCTGCTGGCTTTGGAATCATTCGTCGTTCTAGAGTTCTAATCATTCGTCTTATGATCCGTAATAATTTTGGAATTGATAGAACCCGGAAATACAAAGCACCAAGAGCTGCAAGTGCGAGAATGAGAAGCGTACTATATTGGAATCCTGTTACTAACGCTACCTGTTCAGGAGTTAATTCAGTGTATATATCAAATTCAGCAATTACCGATTGGTAATCATTTTTGCTAAATATAATTTGCAAATTATAGTAAGCTAGATCTGGAGCACGGAATGCTAGAGTATAAGTGCCATTTCCATGATCAATATCAAGACTAGGTTCGCGAACTATCCTAGAAGTTGGTAAGCTACTTGTTGATACAACAGATATATCAGCATCAGAAATTGCCAGTGAATGATCTATGTCAAAGTATGTTATATTAATCAAGAATACGCGACCAACAAAAATTGGAGAGGGAAGTGCTGAAGTTCTTAATTCAGTAGAAATCTCGCGAATCGATAGTAAGACTTCAACTTCGCCACGAGAATAGTTACCACCAGATATTGATATTCTGATCTGATAGGGTGTCGACCTATCTTGCAGTTGTGTAGCTAGATTCGCTGCGGTAGGACCAAAAGCATAGGAGCCATTGTTAAGATTAGTCAATTGGACCGCTCCAAATTCCCAATAAGCTGTAGCCAGACCATCTGTAATCCATTTCCCATTGAGATCATCCCAGAATCCAAATAGCATAGTATAATCATCGTACACAGGAAACTCCATTACTAATTCGCCAACAATCTGTGTCCGAATCGGATTTACAAGAAGCTTCAATAGAGTTGAAGCAAAGCGGAAGTTTTCCTTTCGGAATGAAACTGATATATCGTGAGGTATACTTCCAGCACGCACTAATGATGTATTCAGTGTGAGAGAATACGTACCATTTCCATAATCAACTAAAGAACCTCTGAATTGTTCTAATGTATAGTTAGTGATTGCACCAGGTATTCCCTCATTTGCATGAGTGTCATTGAAGAATAGCCAAAATGTAACTTCTTCGCCATAGTATCCACTGAGCGTTGCGGGTGTAATAATAGCAATGTCAGTCTCAACAACCTCCACATTCAATGTGAACTGGATTGAAGAGGGAGTGTACCCAGGCTTATCACTGGAAATAACAACTGTCCATTCCTGCACACCTAGAGCCGTTGTGTCTATGAGTGCGCTATAATAGCCAAGCGATCCAAGCTCGGATAAATTACCCACCAATGGACCTACACCGTATGATAGGATTGCTTGAGAAACATAAGTGTTCAAATCTGTATTGTTAAGGTAGACAGTGATGTTTGCTATGTCACGATAATTGACAGTTACTATGAAATCTGAAATAGCAATAAGAGTTGTAGAGAGCTCTGTGATCTCGAGTGTTAGTTGCATGCTTCTGCTCTTGTAGTTAGTAGAGGATGCTTGTATGAGAATTTGATGAGTTCCTACAGGTACACCTGAAACAATAAATTGTACAGTATATTTGCCATCCACTACTGACCAGATAAGTTGACCTGATCCTCCAATCCAACTATAGGTTACAATGCCATCTTCAATGGCAGAACTATTGGAATAGAGAAGATAGTCTATCTCAATTGTGACAGGTAATCCATTCACTGTTGATAGGGGATCGAGTGAACCCGCAATCTTTGATGCAATCTTGTCAATTCGTATCTGGAAATCCCTCTGTCTAGTCTCGTAATTCAGTAAGAATGAACTAACAGTTATTGTATACTCACCCGCTCCAATTTGCCAACTCTGGACCGTGCAGGTATAGATGCCATTCCCTGCGGGGGTCATATTGATTGCAATAGAAGATATGGTAAGATTGACATACGCACCATCAATTGGATTTCCATTCCTTGCATCGGTGACATTTGCCTGAAAATCAATAGGATCGCCCCAAAGCGGATTTGTTGGAACGAATGTCAGCTCTATTTGAACTGGAACAGCAGCCAGTAGGATATCAGCTAGAATTGTCTTATTTTGGTGTAGATACTTTGAAGCAGAGATTGAAAACGAATACAGACCAGCATCCATACCCGATGTCTGGATTATCATTTCATAAACACCAATATCAATCTCATGGATTGTGGCTATGGTTGGATATGTTGAGTTCCAGTTGCTTGTAATATTGGCATTTGGAATTCCTACGCCAAATTCGATTGCAGTGTATGTGATATTTGCATGAATTTCATCACCAAGGTAGAAGATTACACCTTGCGGGAGTGTGAAGCTGAGGGTAGTTGATACTGAATTTACTACAACTGCAAAATTCAAGTTTGTAACATTTGTATAGAATGGATTTCCATACCAGGAGATATTCACCATGAAATAATATCTTCCTAATCCAGACAAAGTTGTAGTATCAACGAGAATTCGATAGGTACCATCTCCAATGTCAATAATCCAATTTGTGAAACTAGTTGAGTTAACACAGTCAATAGAGATCTCAGCTCCAGAGATTCCATCACCAGTGAGATAATCGCTATAATAGATTAGAGTGCTGATATTAAAGAAATAATACGCTGGAGGAGTTGATAAGACTGAGGCTTGAGTGAATCTTGTCGAGATTGTAACTTGTGTTGTGGTTGTCGAATTCTCATAATATGGTGCAACATCACCCCAGTGGAATAGGACTGTAATGGGATATGCATCAACGAGCTCCGAAGTCAAGAGGATGGAGCTAAAGGAAATCAAGTAGAAACCATTCTGACCTGTGAGAGTGTACTCAGAATCAAGAATTAGCGTACCTCCACCATGAGTAATGGTGAGAACCGATTTTGTTAGTGGAATCCTCGTGCTATTTACCTCATCAACTACTGCAATTTGGAACTCCACGTTCTCAAGGAACGGTGTTGTCAATGGGGACCGAGTAACAGAGATCGTCGCATACCTTCTTACAACATCAATTGAAACATCAATCACTCTGCTACGGTAGAAGGGAACTCCAGCTTTGCTTGCTGAAATTGTGATTGTATATTGCCCAAAGTTACCCAAAGCGAGCGTTGATATTCTAATACGATAGTCTCCGCCTGGGAGAGCATCAACCCAGTAGTTTATTCCCAACTGAAGTGTTGTATTTACACATGTAGCAGTTATTGTCGCTCCCAGGATGGATGCATAGGTGTTATCATCAATGTAGGAAACAATAATCACAGCTTCTTCTAGGAAAACAGCGAGTGATGGAACCTCACTTGTTAATTGAGTTCTCCTTTGGATAATAGTTAGATAGAAGAAATCGTTCGCATTGTAACAATAATTCGTCCCTGTGTAGGATATGGATGCATTCACTGTAAATATTCCTAGAGATGGAAAGACGCTTGTATCAAGCGTCACAGTATAAGTACCATCCATATTGTTGTCGACATCATAATAACCGGTGAGTGATGCATCAAGTGTCAATGTTCCAGTGTTCAATAGCGTCTGACCATCAAGATCTCTGTAGGTAAATATGATAGTCAATTCATTTCCATACTGAATTGATGTGTATGAGCCATGTTCAAGATTTGTATACCGATTCCGTATTGAGATGGATATCTGGATGCTTGTACGATTCTGATAATAGGGAGGTCCAGACCATGTAACATCGAGATGGAATGTATAGGTACCAACATTGTTCCACCATGTAGTATCAAGTGTAAGCACAAATTGCTGAGTACCAGCCAAATATGCTGTAGCAATGACAAGTCCAACTTCTTGAACTTGATAACTCAATTGTGCACCTTCAGGAATTCGTAAACCTGATAATACATCAATGTAGGAGAAAGTTAGGTTAACCTCATCACC
>JAEORI010000134.1 GCA_016840965.1 Candidatus Thorarchaeota archaeon
AAGTACAAACAGACTTTTTTCATCAACTCACACAATTTACCTGAAGTTCAGAGAGTCTGCGATAGAATCGCAATAATCGACGAAGGGAAGATTCTTCTCCAAGGACCAACTCAGGAACTACGTTCAAAATTACATGCCAAACAGGAGTTTAGGATTCGAGTTGCTGGTGAGATAAAGAAGGCAAGCTCAATCGCGAAGTCAATGAACTTTGTTGAGGAAGTGGAAGAAGATATTGACTCTTTACTTGTGACCGTTGATAATCCAACAGAAAACAACTCAATATTGATGAAAGCTCTGTTGTCAGACGGAGTTAAAATAGTGGAATTCGCGGAGGAAGGAGCTACACTTGAAGACCTCTACCTTGAAGTTGTCAAAGGAGGAAATGCATAATGGGACTAGAAAAATCGATGATTGTAGCAAAGACTGACTTGAAAATGGCACTACAAGTGAGCTATGTGAAGTACGGTCTTATTCTTGTGGCTGCTATCGGTCCAGTTATGATTCTCGCAACAGTTGGTCTTCTTATATTTTCAATTCCAAGTGAGGCAGAATTTATGGTAATCATGCAAATGACGAGTCCGACAATCTCTCCAATGATTGGTTTGGTTGCCATAATACCTGCGTCACTTATAGCTGCAAATGCGCTCGTTGGAGAGCGAGAGCAGAATACGCTTGAACCGCTTCTTTGCACTCCACTAACAGATCGTGAGCTACTTATTGGGAAAGTTTTAAGCTCGTTCATACCAAGCATCGCTCTGTTATTAGGTTCAATCATAGCGTCAGAGATTGGGACTATCATTATGTTGACGGTAGCTGGTTATGCACCCATGCTGCTACCAGATATTGCAGGACTATTCTTGCTTCTCACTGCTGGCCCACTCATGATTCTCGCCATGAATTCAATAATGATCTTGATTAGCGGTAGAGTGACGCGCGTATATGAAGCATATCAGACCTCTGGGGCTCTAGTGATGGTTTTCATCCTCCCGATGATTCTACCGATGCTAACCTTAAGTGGAGCAGGTATTGATCCAGCCGCTGTCTGGTTTTCGAATATTCTGACAGTTCTAATTGCTGCAGTGTTATTCATAGTAACATGGGCTTTAGCATTTAATAGATTCAACAGAGACCGCATGGTTTCACTTGTATAGGACACTAAGAGGGCAACATGCCCTCTTCTCTCATTCTTTGAAGACTAATCTTTAAGCTTCTTCAAGCCCACTGGATATCTATGAGCGAGGTCTCGATAGATTGCTTTGAACCGGGTTAATTCTTCCTTGTGATGGTCTTGGACATCTCCAATAATCTTAGCTGGGACACCTACTGCAATTGTTTCATCAGGGACTTCAAATCTTGCCCTGACAACAGCTCCTTCTCCAACGATTGCCCACTTTCCCACTGTCGAATAGTCGGATATTATAGCACCCATACCAATGACTGCCTCATCCTTCACAGTGGCATTGTGAATAATTGAACCATGCCCTAACGTTACATTAATACCGATTTTGGTTGATTCATCAGGTCTGGCATGGATGATGACATTATCTTGCACACTTGTTCCATTGCCAATCTGAATCTCGCCGTAATCCCCTTTTACAACGGCACCTGGTGCAATATAGCACTCTTCCCCAATCGTGACTTTTCCAATTACTGAAGCTGAATGACTGACATATGATGTTTCACCAATAACCGGTATCCTCTTCTCAAACTCGTACACTGTCATAGAAGCACCGTTGCTAGTGTTACGTAAGTCCGTTATTAGGTTGAAGGTAGATGAAAATCCAAACTAACGTTCTCCGAAACTTTAAAGTTCTGGCAACCCGCACGTACTGATGGTAGTCTTCATTTGGAAGAGTGTGTTGAACCGTGAGTGAAGAAAGAGATATACCCACCTTTCCGATTCTACGAGGCGAATCTGTGAGTGAAGCAGGTGAGTTCTCCGGCCGAGTCGTGATAATTTGTGATCCTAAAGATCTTGAGAGAGAGTGGGCTGCAGATTCAATTCCGGTTCTTCATCATAACCTGGATTCCTACTTTAACGAAAATCCAGCCTCACTGAACCGTCTTTTTGAAGAGGTGAGTGCTGTTCTAGCAGAATTTGGTGAGTCAATCAGTCAGTTTGCTACCTTTGCTACAGAACATGGAGCAATCGCAGTAGTTAAGGTGAATGATGCAACTCATGTTCTTGAAGCAGACATGCATATTCGTATTGAAGCAGTCGAAAATCAGGGTGATGTGTTCTTCATTGATTAATTCTGATTAATGACCTCTCAATTATCGCTTTAAACATCAAGGCTTTAACCTCCTCAATGGTGATGAGGAAGTGGAGTAGAGATAATGAGAAAATTGGATGAGGTTTCTTCGAAGCGACTTGTCTTAGTTGATAGCTTCGAAGCAAGAAAGACCCACATCCTTACAATAGCGTTTAGTATGCTCGTTGGCGTCACCTACAGTGCTTTTCTTTGGTTTGTATGTTCAACAAGGCCTGGAGTTATTTCCGCACTCCTTCTTTTTGGATCTCAAATCGCGATTGGTTTTCCTGCTACTAGAGCATATTATGATCTTGGAGTATCCAACCGAGAAAACCTCCATCTTTTGGATCCTGCGAAATTCAATAGCAATAGTATTTCTCATGATGTAGAACTTCATATTGGTGAAATTCCTCTATTATTCGAGAAGATAGACCTTCAGATTAGTAAGTATGACGTGGGAAGTCTGGATGACTTAAGTGATATCGCATGGTTTGGAATCTTTGTTTGGGCTGCCTTTTCATCAACATCATTTTTCTTTGGAATTGGTAGTTTTCCCATATGCCTTGCTGGTACACTGATACTTCTCCTGGCATGCCTTGGAAATTATCTGAGTGGATATTGGACCCAACGAAATTTCGAGTTTGAAGATGATCTAAGCCATCTCCAGTATTACGTTGAGAAACGACTCAGGAACATAGATGCACACCTCTCCAAAAATAATGCTCGAATTTACGTCCAAATATTTGAGCGCTGGCGCACAATGTCGATAAAGGATTTCAATGTGCAAATAAAACCTAGAGCGGATACTATCGTGGAATACCATATGGGCTTTTCATCGAGCGAACAAGAGCGGATTGTTGTTAAGACCGAATCTGAAAAGATAGCGAGGATGTATGATGGATTAGCAAATTCGCAAGTTGTAATTGATAATGGTTGGCACACACAGCAGAAGAAAACTCCTTCAGACTCTATTATCGAAGTCATCAATAGAGCGTCAGTTTTCTCAGTGAATAAGCGGTCTTCATTTGTGACTAGTCCTTCAGTGATTGACGAATCCTCCAGCGTCACTGCTGAAGTTTTTACGAAAGTTATATCCCTCGTATCTGAGGGGGATTTATCTTAGGTGGATACGATATCCATAAGTATCCTCACAACACAACGGGATTAGAATGGCTATTCGTTAACATTAGTTGAAATATCCCTGGAGTGGACAATCTAGTTGAAGGTCAAGCTCAAAATCGAAACACAATGGCTTGAACTAGAAAAAGATAGTATGTCGAAAATGCTACGAGACTATGAACAATGGGAACGTCAAACTCTCAAGAAGGCAAAGGAAGCTATGGACCTTAGGAGTCTTCGAGAGGTCTTCTATGAATTAGGCGATAGATGGGAGTTTGACCAGGCATCAGGTGCATGGTTATCAGAAGGTGAACCGCTTGATATGGTTGGCCTCATTTTGAAAATGCCTGGTTTCGAATCGACGAAGGAACGGTATGTGCTTTATGCTGTAATGGCTTACTCAAAGGGATTCACTCAGCAATTTGACCATCTAGGTGATAAAGAACGAATCATCGTTGAATATGACAAAAAAACAGGTGGGTTGTTTGCTTGGTCGACAACAGGTCATGGGGCCATGGACCTTTTCCCAATTAATCTGTCATCATTCAACTCAATCGAGAATGCACTGAAATCGTGTTTCTTGGTTGCTCAACCGGGCGATCATGCACTTAGGATTGAGTGTCCTAAAGCATCTGGTCTATTTGACTCTCTAACAAAGCGTCTGTGGGATATTGCAGGAGGAATTTCCTCTTTTGATGTGAAATCTATAGATGTGCTAACTTCTAGTGATATTGAAGAATACCTTGACTTCAAATTCAATAGATACGCTAAGTCTGTTATTGAATTGGATAGAATTTGGAGGAACTTGAGTGGAGGGACTGTAGAAAAGGCAAAAGAAAAAGTTCTGGACAAGATACCTGATCATATCGAAGAAAGAGATAGAAAGACACTGCGGAAAATCGAGGGTCTCTTGCATATTCTATGGTTTCGTCCCCCAGCGGAACAGTTGCCTGCTATTGAAAAAATGCATAATGAACTATCATATGAACCAACTCCAACGGATATACAGAAAACACTCATTCCATTCATAGGAGAACTTGCCTATGCATTGACTGATATTCTAGAGAAGGCAAAGTATCTCAAATGGAAGAGTGTCATTGAAAAGAAGGAATTCAGTAGTAGTGATGTTTTCAAAAAACTTGATCTCACACAACTAGCGAAGGAAGCCTTAGTAGTAGCGCTAGAAGACATTCTGTGTGAGCACAGTCTTGCCTATATTGGATATCCAGAACAGGCAACTATGAAGAACAAGGTGCTTCGTGTTCTTCTTAATTCTATTATACTACCAATTCGACTCGGGTCCTCATTCAGAACGAATCTATTTAGATGGATTAGTAGAATTATCCCCAAAAAGCAAGAAGCTAAAACAGATGAGGTAAACGCAACTGACACTGATGCCTCAAAAGAAGACGAAATCTGATTCCTCCAGAAATGTACTCTGGAGGATTTTTCAATATTCTGCTTCCGAGAATTAGGTGTTGAATTTAACAACCAAAAAGGAAGAGTAGGGGGCTCAATAGCCCCCTCAATCTAACTGATTGAAGACCAAATCCAAAGAATTTCTCCAGCAAGAGCACCCATTTCTATGATGATAGTTATCATACTCGTCGTCGTCATAGGTGCCATTTCGTACAAACCAGTACCAGCGTTGCTAAATGGCGACAAGACGCCGCCATCTAACAAGGAAATTGAAAGGTCTGTTATTGTTGAGTTTATTCCAATATAATAGGAGCCTGGTGCCGCAGAACAGTTGATGTAGATTATACTTCCCGCTGGATATGGAACAGGTATGCCAAAATATTGTGTTGTTAGTATTGTGTACCAGAGTGGTTTATCAAGAGAAGCTCCTGGCAACTCGTCTACCATATGTTGTAACATACCTAAGGCATACTCTCCATTATAGATCACCT
>JAEORI010000135.1 GCA_016840965.1 Candidatus Thorarchaeota archaeon
GCTACTAGAGAATGCACTCAGGAGGAAGTCCACAGCCTCACTTGACATCCGCACAGAGGCAAGCATGGCATCTGTTGACCTGGTCGCAGCATCATGCCATCCCGAGTCAATGAGGCCATGTCCGAGACGAACAGCAGTAATGTCGGTGACTTGCTTTTCAAGTGGTGATTCTCCATGGAATATTGTGCCAACGACACGAATCTTATGCAAAATTTCACGAGCCATTGAGAATCCGGAAGTGTCAATGTTCTTGGCTATCTGCACAATGCTATGAAGCATTGTTTTGCTGGGCAACACATCATTTTGGGGAGTCATCGCTACTGAACATCCTGTAACACTCACTGATAATTTGTTTCCTAGGTACACCTTGTGGGCAAACCATATCAGGGGAGATGAATTCAGTCGCATCATAAGTAGACAAGATGATATGTTTGAATGACATGATACGGAGAAGTGAATCGCTGTGAAGAAGCTATTAGTCACCCTGACACCGGCGGAAGGCAAACGGTTGATTGCAAAGGGATTGCTTACCTTAGACCTCGTTCAAAATGCCCTCAAGAAGGGATACCTCTGCATAACCATGGGAACCACCTCTGGATATCTTGTGGAGGAGATCCTTGGGGAGTATGATAAGACTCGCCATATTGCAGGAATAGTTGTTCCAAAAGGGCTTGCTGTCACGGATGCAAAGAAACGAGCCTTCGACGCGATATTCTACAAGGGAGAGTATGTGGAGAACACGAAGGTCATCGATGTTCTAGACAAGATGGGACCTGAGGATGTTATTATAAAGAGTGCAAATGCTCTTGATGTGAACTACGTGCCCATTGTTCTTCTGGCCAGCGAAACGGGAGGTACAGTTGGTTCTTTCATGGGCTCTGCAGCGGCAAAGAACATCAAGGTTATAGTCCCGGTAGGTCTTGAGAAGTCCATCCCAGTCGCTTATGAGGAGTTCTGCGGTCAGTTCGGAAAAGAGGACTGGGACTATGCCATTGGAACTCCTGTAGGAGCCATTGCCGTCACAGAAGGAGTTACTTTCACTGAGATTGAGGCTGTGGAAGTACTCTTCAATGCAACAGCTATTCCCATTGCCGCAGGTGGAGTCAACGGCGCAGAAGGTTCAATAAGTCTCTTTATCGAGGGTGGAGATGAAGAGATAGCTCAAGCATACGAGTTCTTCAACGACCTTAAGGGAGAACCTCCGTTTCCTAAGGTCGACCATGTGATGTGATACTGGAGCCTTGGATCATGCAACAGGAAGTCGTCATCAGAACAGAAAACCTCTCGAAGATTTTCGAGCGTGGCAAAAAGCACGAAGTGACTGCACTTGATAGAGTGAATCTTGAGATTCGACGCGGAGAGGTCTTTGGACTCCTTGGACCAAATGGTGCAGGGAAGACCACACTCATTCGTATTCTTGTAGGACTACTCACTCCCACAGAGGGGAAGGCTGAGGTTTTAGCCAAGGATGTGACGGAGGACATTGGTTACATCAGGGAACGAGTTGCATTACTACCTCAAGAAGCAGGTATCTATGAACGACTAACTGCAAGAGAGAATCTTGTCTTCTATGGTGGTCTTTATGGCATTCCGGAGGATGTTCTAAACGAGCGAGCAGACAACCTTCTTGATATTGTTGGTCTACGAGAGAAAGAACACTATCAGGTCAAAGGATTCAGTGGAGGGATGAAACGTAAGGTTCTCGTCGCAAGGTCATTGATCATCGAACCTGAGATAATCTTCATGGATGAGCCCACAACCGGCGTTGACACAATTGGGGCACGGATTGTGCGAAACCTGCTCAAGAAATTGAGTGCAGAGAGAAACCAGACCATTATATTGACGACGCATGATCTCAACGAAGTTGCAGAGCTGTGTCACAGGGTGGGTATACTAGACCGGGGCAGACTTGTTGCGATTGGAAGGCCATCCGAGCTTGAGGAGAAATTCAAAGCAGCTAATCTTGAGGAAGTATTCACTGGGTTGGTCACAGGCGAGGGGGTGTATAGTGATTGAAGAGCAAAAAGAAGGCGCCCAACGATACAACAAAGACAAAGTGGCTTCTCAAGAAAGAGGTGAAGTCTGTTCTTCGATCACGGTGGCTATTAATTGGATTCATGATCAGTCCTCTCTTTGCGTGGCTATTCCAAGGGGTCTTTCTGAACTTCCTATTTGCCACAGCAATCGAACCAGAAACGGTATACATCACTGTAGATGATGAAGGTCTCTGGGGTCAGTACATCTATGACAATTTCAATTACATATTTCAAGGTGAAAAAGACAAACCCATAGACGAACAAACTCTCAAGTTTGAAGATTTCATCAATGTTACTAGAAGTGATGGACAAGCGTTATGGGATAATAGGACAGCGCCAGTGTGGATATACATACCCGCAAACTTCACGGAAGTGTTTGAAGCCAACAATGCAACAGTAATGACAATCTACGTGAACTCAGCGAGTTTCAGAGCATCTGCAGCATATGAGAGAATCAAGCTTTACGCTCAATTCTGGATGAGAGCAACGGAGTTGTATGTGCAACAGATTACACCACCTGCTGCTGAAGCGAGCTATGGACACCAGCTAGCAATTTTCCTGGTCATGATCACATCAGTGATGGCTCCAAGTCCATATATCAGCAAGTCATTTGCAGGAGAACGGGAACAACACACCTTAGAAGCTCTTCTTGTTGTTCCTATGAGCCGAATCAGAATTTTGGGAGCTAAACTAGTCGCAGGACTGCTGTTGACCATGTTCTATTCCACGTTCACAGTTGTGGGAATACTTGTATACAACCTCCTTGTATCGGTCAGGGGAACTGGAAGTGTTGGAAGTCAGATTGAGTTCTATAGCGTACAGGTATCATCTATACCTTTGATATTCTTCTGCCAGTTTTTGATACTTCTATGTGCCATAGGTATTGGTGTAGTGATTTCTACAATGGCTAAGGATCAGGCATCCTCAGAGTCAATCAACAACCTTGTACTCCTTGTTCCAACAATGGTCATAGGCATTCTAGGATTCGCAGGTAGTCTTAGCCAATTGAGTGGCGTGTTCGGGTTTTTGGTCATGTTGATTCCATTCAGTCATGCTATCATGTTCCTGAACGGTGTCCTGTCACCTGCGCCAGACCCAATCAGTCTGACGATAAACATCGTATATATGTTAGGCTTCACCATTGTATTCCTGATACTCGGCGCAAAGGCATTCGAGCGGGAAGCAATAATAGCCTAGAGGATTGGCCATTTGGGGCGATTATCTATTCCAGCCCGTTCCATGAGTGCCGCACTGTGTTCCCTAGCATTTCTCATGACTGCCTCTTCATCAAGTGTCAGAAGATGCTTGTCTTGCATAAGGACACGACCATTGACAATCACTGTATCGACATACTCGCCACTCCCTGAATAGACTATATTCGACACAGGATTGGTGTGTGGTGTCAGACCCAACTCATGCAGGTTGATCA
>JAEORI010000136.1 GCA_016840965.1 Candidatus Thorarchaeota archaeon
ACACTTTTACTTCAATCTTTACCTATGGAGAATTTTGCTAAGAAGCCTCAGAGCGGGAATGCCAATTAGAAGTGCAAGGTTCAGAGTCATCAAACTGATAACCAAAGTTCCAACGATGCCACCTGCAATTGAAACAAAGAACCAAATCGGGATTGGTAGTGAATCGACCAAACTTGAGTTCAATAAATGAGTTAGCCAATCTAACCCCAACAGACTTGGTCCAATCCAGCTTGCTAATGATGCTACTACGAATCCAACAAGGAAACCAAGAACTTTGGATTCTCGTCCTGCAGTAACTCTTCCTCCAAAGACCTTCATTGGATTCATGAGGTTTTCTGGATCCAATCTGTTCTTCATGACTTTTAATGCTCTATAGTTCTTGGTGCCATAGAATTTCTCAGCATGCCTGCTATTCCAGAGACCTACAGCATATGGGAGCCCACCAAAACGCTCCGCTAGCGCAGCTATTCGAAAAGATCGTTGCCAGCCAATGGTGAAGGACATACTCTTCCGTTCGTCATCAAGAATCCACACCATAAATGACGTATTTCCATCATTACTCAGTGTGCCTTCAATTGCCACTTTTGATCTCTGAAGCTCATCCTTTGTTTCATCAAGAATTTCTGGTAGCATTTCTAATGGAGCAAGCATTTCCGCTGGTATAAGACTTGGTCCAAGACGTTTGATTCTTAATGGATATAATCGCTCATTCCAATAGAACCAAGCTCGTTCATCAGTCAGTCTTGTTCCTTTTTCCTCTCGTAGGATAGTTTGAATCCTGTCATTATTCTCTTCGTTTTGAAATATCGTATCAAGAAGAGCTCCTGTTAGTATGTATTTACCATGCTCTAATTCATTGCCATGGAGTGATCGTAATTTAGAGGTGTAGTTGTCAGCTAGAAATCTCAAATAATATGGTTCAATTTCTGAGATTATTCTAATTGATGCATTCACAAGGTCTACAATGGACTCGAAGGAACAAGCAAAAGGGACAAGTTGCAAATTTGGTATCGTTTTTAGAGTCACTTTTGTTATTATACCAAGTGTTCCATACGTACCAGTAATCAGCTTGGATTCTTGTTCTGGGGTACCAAGTCCTGCTGCTAGTAACTCATCTCCTAACCATCGGTTCCCTTTCTCAGCTTTCTCTTGAAGAAAGTCCATATTCGGATCCAAAAGGACTTTTCCGAGTCTTACGATTTTCCCATTGGGAAGTACTGCTTCAATCCCAAGTACTTGTTTTAGGATATCACCATGCCGCGTTGAACCGATACCAAGTCCTCCGCTCGCAATAAAACCTCCAACAGTTGCAGAAATCGCACTTGATGGATAAACTGGCAGCGTGAAGCCAAGGCGTTCAAGGAAAGACAGTAGGTCTCTCCAAGTAATTCCAGTTTCTACTGTGACAGCTTGTTCATACTCGTTAAAGTATAAAATGTTGGACATCCTTGACAAACTGACGCAAATTCCACCTCGTGATGGAATCGAGCCGCCCCACCCAGAAGTTCCGTTCCCTCGCGGGACAATAGGTATCCGATTATCACGAGCATACCATACTAAATTTTGAAGGGATAAAACATCAACAGGTTGAGTCACAACATCGAATTTCGGACTCACAATTTGATATGCAATATCAGGTAGACTTGTGACATCTTTAGAATATATCATACAAGTTTCATGAGTCGTAGATACGTTATCAGCTCCAATAATATCTCCAATACGCATCTCGTCAATTCTCACTGATTATCTCCACCTCCATTATTCTTGGGTAACAGAGAATCAGCTACAATCTCCGTTATGTCTTGCACCTGCATGTCATATCCTGTAGTGAATTTTGCCAAATCAAATGCAAGTATACAACGCGGGCATTCTGTTATTATTCGTGAGGCTGGGGTTACAGTTGCATCTCTAAGACGCATTTCAGCTATCCTAGAAGAGAGGAGAGGGTCAATGACATTTAGTAAACCATGTGCCCCACAACATCTTGTACTCTGTCTAGACGGATTCATCTCAACATTATAGACTCCCGGGATATCTTCAATAACCTCTCTCGGCTCTTCAGTTGCCTTTAGAACTCTTGCAGCTATGCATGGGTCATGATATGTTACAGTCACCATTGGCTGCTCTTCAAATTTGAGTTGTCCCTCTCGACAGAGGCGTCTGATAAATTGGGATGCAGTCAAAAGTTCTATGCTGTTCTCTTCTTTGAGATATTTGCTATACTCCGACCATGTCTGAATGCATGAAGGACAGCTGAACACAACTGTTTCTACGCCGAGCTCGCGTATTGCACTTAGATTCTTTTCAGCCATTTCATTGATACCCTCAAAATTACCAGCCCAGCCTAGAGGAGCACCACAACAAATTTCCTTGTCTGCTAGTAGCGTATAGTCAATGTTTGCATACTCCATTATTTTTACCATAGACTTCGCGACATTATGGAGCTGTGATTTGAGTGAAACATTACAACCAAGAAAATACGCTACCTTTGCTGGTTTGAGGATACGATTCTTGACCGTTTCTTCTATCTCTTCCATCCAAAGGAGTCTATCTGCGGCCCCCATCCACATAATGTCGCCCTTGGACTTGAGGGAATCCAAGACGAACTTTGCAGGCTCGGGTAATAATCCTCGCTGTCGCACCTCTGCACGAGTGATTTCCCAGAATCTATCAAGACTAATTCCAGTTGTGCAGACTGAAGAGCAATGTTCGCAAAGATTGCATAGAAAAATCTTGTTCGCGAAATCTTCACCAAACTCGCCTTCACCTTCAATGATTGATTTCACAATGTGAAGCTTTCCTCTTGGACCGTAGGACTCCCATCTGAGGTCTCGAAATACTGGACAAACTAGAGTACAGTTACCACAAGAGGCACAAACATACGGTTCGTTTTCTTGTCTGTACTTTTCTAGGAAGTCCATTTTGGTCATCGAAATTTCACCATTAAGTGATGACAATTAACGAAATGTCTGATGTCAAGTTAACAGTTATGCCAAGGGCAGTTTCACCCTTGGCATTACTCATAAATGATCAGTCCTATTTCAAGTCTTCAATCATTTCGCCAGCGCATGCAATGCCCGACTTTGAGGATGCCTCCATGGATGCATAGTACATGCCACAGTTTGCATATTCCCCTGCGACATAAAGCCCTTCAACACCAGTACGGTTAGTTGTAAGACGCTGGTCCATTATTCCGGGTGGTTGCTTAAGGAGTGATTTCCAAATCTTCCAACTCTTTTTCCAAGTGACTTTATCTTTAACCCCAGGAATAAGAATCTCAAGTTCGTCAAGGATTTCTGTTGTCGCTTCCTCATCACTCATCTTAAGGAGCTCCTTATCGATACCTGTCACTGTTAGAAGAGATTCTCCAATTGGTGCCAGTACTCCTGAAACTCGCTTCGCCTCAGCGACAATATTGACCTTTCTTTCTGGTACAAACGCACCAACATTGAAATCTAAGACTCGTGATTTCAACCCAAAGTATGCAACAGTGCTAGGAGTGTATTCGAACTTGGATGTTTTTTCTGTGAATTCCTTTGGTAATTCACTCATCCTAACGAAGTTTGGCAAGAGATCGATTGGAGTGGATAGGACAACAGCATCTGTATCCATGTGTTTGCTTTCCCCATCTTGTTCATAGTCAACTCCAACCACTTTTCCATCTTCAATGATCACCTGCTTTACAGCACAGTTAACCTGTGGTTCAACTCCAAAGTTGCGGGCTTGAAGCATAAGTGTATACGCGACACTACCTAATCCACCTCTCTCAGGATACATGGCACTGAATCCATCCTCATACGCGAATCGAAGGTGTTCAGAATAGAGATATTGCCCAGCAGATACTTCATCTGGATGCATGAATGTAACTGTCTTGATAAGCGGCTCATAGAACTCATTTTGGATGGTTTCTGGGATTTTCTTATCCTGTGCATACTCTGTAAAGGTCATCTTATCTAGTTCTTTGAACTCCTCTTTAGACCTCTTGATATTCTCTTGAACAAGTAATCCAAGCTTAGCTCTGTCAGCTGCAGGCAATAGACCAAATTTTGCTAACTCAACAGCTGACTTTCGGATAATATGTCTCTCGCCATCCTTTAGCCAAACTGCACCTTCCCCGACAGTGGTCATCTTGACTCCACTCCTTTCAAGGATTGGAATTAGTGATTTGAATCCACCAACGAAAAAGTGTAGCCCCTGATCAAAGACATAGCCTGATTCTGTGTATGACCTGGCACGACCACCAACAGTCTTTTCTTTCTCAAGTATTGTACAT
>JAEORI010000137.1 GCA_016840965.1 Candidatus Thorarchaeota archaeon
TCAGAGAACACTGTAGACTAGCTCTTAATGAAGGAAATATCCGCGTTGTGCAGCTTTTGGAGCATTTGATCGAGGATGACCATCATGTTCGATGTTATCACGTTTCGAACCCATGGTTTGACGTAGACACTCTAGCAGACGTTCTTGCAGCAAATCAACACCTCCTTCAACGTGGAGGTTTTCGAGAAACTAAGTCAGTTTTCATACCTTCAGGTGACAGTGTTGAAGTGGGTGATGGTTTAACATTAAAATCAAACATCGCTCTGGGTAAGGGCACTTTTCTTCAAGGCCCGGTCTTGATTGCTTCTAATTGTAAAATCGGTGAAAACTGTAGACTTGGACCCAATGTGACCATGGACTCAAATACAACTATTTCAGCAGACTGTGAGATCACTGATTCAATAATTTTTGGTGAGTCGAATATCTCATCCCAGAGTCGCGTGCATAGAAGCATTATCTATAATTCCATTCGATATAACACCAAGGTGTGAAAAAATGCCCAGTAAATTCAGAGTTAGACGTATCTTCAAGAGCATTGTTTGGTGGATTGCTCGTCCACTAGTTCGAGCTGGAGTCCGACCTAATACAATCACTTACTTCAGTCTATTACTGGCGCTACTGGCCGCCTTGGTCCTGAACATAACAGGGTCTTCCATCTTTTTTGGAGTCCTAGTGTTCCTATCTGGAGTATTTGATGGAGTTGATGGAGCAGTGGCTCGTGAGAGGAACTTAGCCTCTGATGTCGGAGCTTTTACAGACTCAGTTGTGGATAAGGTTTCAGAGGTCTTGATGCTAGGTTCCATTGCGGTAGAATTCTCAAATACGTCCATTCTCAACTTGCGTGTGGAATGGTGGGTGCTTATTGCTATCACAGGTTGGTTATTGACAAGCTATACGCGTTCTCGTGCATCCAGCTTAGGTGTGACCGATCTTGACATAGGGCTTGGGGCTCGCTCTGAGAGAATGTTCACGTTAGTTGTATTTTCTATACTGAATCTGTTGCTCTGGGGTCTGGTGATCGTTAGTTTGATGGGTATCCTCACCGCTGGTTATAGGTTCTATAGATATCAAGATGAAATTGTTCAACGAAGTAAAACGGATGAACTGTAGACCATCATACTTAAGAGTCAAGTCAATCAGGCCGCCAACGAAACACTGAATGGAGTTCTATTTCATGGCCAAATTCAGAGCTGATCATTATCTCATTGCGGAATTCGAGCAGGTTTCCGATACTAAAGCGATTGGAGAGAAAATCCTAGGAGCATTGAAAGAGCTGCCAGAGCTGAAAGATCTAGCAATTGTTTCTAAACGAATGGAAGGTAAGTCTTGGTTAGAGATTCTGGGCCGGATTGACGTACCCGCCGGTTCAAAGGCATTCTGGGCCATGATTAAGAAAGACTTCACCGAGAGAGAACCCTATCATCTCTTCATTAGGTTTGACATGAACGGTGAGGGTGAAACTATAGAGGCAGCTCGTTCTAACGTAAGAGCATGGGTAGAAGGAAATGTAGTCCCTGTTATTGAAGCGAAAACAAGTGTGAAGACCATTAAGGTCCTTCAAGCCAATGAAGTCTTCATGCCCAAGCTTTAGTAGAACCAGTTAATCTTCTTGAACATCTATTAAATATAGGTCAGGTCCAACTGCTTGAACAAGCTCGGGACTTGAGTCTCCGTTTACATCACCAATGGCTAGGTGAGATTCAGTTGATTTGCGCGATGTCTTTAGTGAAGTATCCTCGATGATTCTATTACCTACAAATCCAAGAACTGTGATGGTTGAGTTTGAGTGGCTAGATACTATCTGTCCATCTCCATTTTTCCAGAAGTTACCAATTTTGATAGAAGTTACAGGTTTAGGAGCTCTGACAGAGTCGTATTTTTCCAAGGCTCCCTTTACTATACCAAACAGACTGAGATTGCGCCCATCGGAAACAGTCAAGATTTCAGAGTTGCCATCTTGAGTCATATCACCTGACGCTACTAGACCAATCTCTCCTCCTGCGCTAATTTTTGCCCTTTCATGGAGTCTGTCATCTGCATATTGATAGACGAAAAGATGACCAGAATCATCACCAAAAACAAAACGACTGTAAGGGAACCCTTTGCTATGTAAAGGCTGAATTGAGAAGATGGGTCGCTCTAACACCTTGTGGGCGAGCTTGTCCAAAGCCACATCGTACCAACTATAGCATCGTAGATTACCATCGGTTGTAGCCACGACAACTTCTGATCGATCATCACTTAAAACATTCAGAACTCCTACTGCTGTTGGAAGACTACCCAGTGGTGTTGTAGCCTTGACACTCAATTTTCCATCCATGTAGACAAGAACTCGCAGAACATTGTCGAGTCCTCCAAATACAAAATCAGGTGTTCCGTTACCAATTACATCTCCAATTCCCATTGCTGCCAAAGGTGGCAACCCACTAACTCGACTAATCACAGATGCCTGAGGGTTGGCTCCCTCATCAATATCATATACGATTACATCGCCGCCAAGTGTTGAAACAACCGGATTCGCTTTTCCATCACCTGAAAGGTCAACAAGCTCAACAGACGTGATGACCTCTTTGAAAGATAACTTTGAAATAACTTCAAGCTTGGTCATGTGGAGTGTCCTCTGAGTTAAAGAGCTGGGGAACCTTGTCACAATTAAAACTTGTTCCATCAAAGTCAATTACTCGACCTTTCTAAACCATAGAGCTTTAGAACTGATGAGCTTAAGACCTTCCTTGCTGAACGTGATACTACTATGAGAGAAGAGGAACGAACCCTCCAAATTGATGAAGAACTCTGGGCCGAGCGCGCTGAAACTGTAGTTGAGGAGCTGCAGCAATTCACAAGAGAGTTTGGATCATTCACGCCTGAACTCTTTACACAAATCAAGTTCCATCTTCTCAGAGGTCCAGGTCTTACAAAACAGAGCCGAGATGAACTTTGTGAACTCTCGATAAACAGCAGCCTCTGTCCAGAATGTGACCTTCTCTATGTTGCAAAAAAATGTCTTCTCTGGTATCGATTATTCTGGACAATTAACCCAAATTTCATAGAACGTTCTCCTCCTTGTATAAGATTGGCTTTTGAGAAAAATAGTATCAAAACCGTTACAAGCTACCTTGCAAAGATACATGTCTTCAATCCGCCATTCTATGAGGCAAAAGGAGGAACATCCTGCAACTCAATGCGTCGTTATGGATATTGTAAACCTGATGTTTACTGTAGGTCAATGACGACTGATTACATCTTGGAATACAATGCTGCGCGGGAACGTGTGAAAAGGTCGCAGAAATTAGGTTAGGCTAGCCAATTGTGATGGCTTAAATACCAGCACAGGGTCCATCTAATGGGGCTTCTAGGTTATGTCTGATGATCTCGATATTGATGTCATCAAGCTCATTCGCTTGACTGGACTAAGAGAAACAGAGATAGAAACTGCTCGAGAGCAGAAAGGAACAAGCTGGGAACGCATTCAGAAGTCTGTTGATGAACACAATCGCTTCATATCCATGGGCGAGAAACACACCCGTCAGAAAGCAGTACAAGATCCCGTGCACGGCGCCATACTGCTTGAACCTTGGGAACTTGACATCATCTCAACATGGGAGATGCTTAGGCTTAGATATGTGCGGCAGCTCGGGCCGGCTCATTTAGTCTATCCCGGTGCAACACACACACGATTTGAGCATTGTCTTGGTACAAACTTCTTAGCTCAAAAATCCATTCGAGTGGTGAATTACTGTGAGGACTTGGACACTGCATGTTTTGTCCCATTCTCCCGTCTTCTTGAGGATTACCATCAAAAATTGTTCAGAGCTGCTGCCTTATTACACGACGTTGGGCATCCACCTACATCTCACACCATCGAGTATGCTCTCGAATCATGGATGGGTCTCAATCACCTCGACCTTGGTGAGTTCTTGATACTAAGCAGCAGTCTCACCGATGTTCTTTCACAGAGCGACATTGAACCCACTGATGTTGTAGACATCTTTCGAAGACGAGCAAAACACCCAGTTCATAAACTTCTCTCTGAATTTCTCGATCACCCTCTAGATATCGATAAGACCGACTATCTCATTAGAGATGCACACTTCAGTGGTGTTCAGCTTGGTATTTTCCCTGCTGAGAGAGTGATGTTAACTAACCGCGCTGTGAAGAATCGAGAAGGTAAGTACATCCGCGCGTTCATGTTAAAGGCAATTCATTCTCTGGAAGCACTGATTCTCAGCAGGAATTGGATGTATATGGACTTGTATTTTCATCCCGCTGTGAAGCTCGCTGAAGCATTAATCTCCAAGGCTACATACTTCAGGATGCAGGAGGAGGACCTATCAAAAAATGAGTGCATAGGTCTGTTTACACGCATGACCGATGGAGACCTTTTCAGATGGCTAGCCGAATCCGAGATTAATTTCATCAAGGAGTATGCAGCTCGAATAAGATACCGCAAGTTGTTCAAAGTCGTGTTATCGCGACCATTAGCATCTTTTGAGAACGATACAAAAAAGCTATTTCGTGAAACACTTCACGACATCAAAAAATTGATAGATGCTGAGAATGAGATTGCTGAGGAACAAGGGAGTGTTGTAATTGATGTGGTTTCTCCCCCTCTTGGTGAAAACCTCTTGGGGTCAATTCCCATATTAGTTGGCGGTGTCGAGAAGGGTTTTGACATTGTGAGTCTTGATCAAACTAAGGAAGGCCGTCCTTTGATGGACATTCTGAAGCAACAGTCACGGACAATACCCTCCGTTCGAGTATACGCCGATGCAAAGATTGCTGAGAAGGTGCGTAAGCGTTTCGACAAGATATATCCGGTTTCTGACACCCCCGCATACCGAGAAGACGAGTACGACTTCACTGAGTATTGATAAGATGTGTTACTTTTTTCAGGACCATCTTGTATTCATACTCTAGGTAAACGATGCCATATACTGCTTCCACTAGCGTACCCTTGTCATGTTCCATCTCTGACTTACTCGGTGTATCAGGGTCAAAATGGATGCGGTACTCATACAAGCCCCATCTGTCACAGAGTTTTGCCATATTTTCATTGCTTACAATCTCGGCTTTCCTCTGAGTGATTTTACCTGCGTCGCCCAGGTGGGGTTTCCACAGATGTTGTAGACCGGCTGATGAGATTACTGCATCTCCCACGAGAGCTATGACCTTCGCCATCTCACCGAGGTTTATCATCTCCGCAAACCCGTCTGAACCAAGAGGGTCCTCGTCGGTTCGACGATACTGGGTTTCTAGTTCCATGAAGATATTCTTTGTACTTGGTTGAAACATTGCCACTTGAAAGAGTTCTGTATTCTCAAAATTTACCCCGAGTATTCCTTCCAAGTGTGGTACAAGGTCTTCTCTTACTCTTTGTAGAGATTCTTGGATTGACCCGATGTCCACTAACCATCTCTCCAGTTTCGTTAGCAATTTGGTGTTATTCTCTGGAGTTTCTCTTTGGGTTGTCTGAACTGTCTTGGACAGGAGTTCAAGTCTGTCTTCGATGTGTATTGGACTATAGGCGAGTGCTGGGATCGAATCTAGCTCCTTCAACGAATCACATCCTTCAGTAGTAGCTGATCTCTGCATCAGCAGCATCATATCGTGAAACATGGAATGCTGTCGTGGAGTATTCATGCGCCAGTTTTGCCATGGCTAATGTGATGAGGGTTGGACCCAATGTCAGGTCGAATACAATAGTGTGTGCTTGAAGATGCTTGAGTAGCTCGTTCTCAAGGAATTCGTAGGTCTTCTGCAGATTACCATAATCAAGTTCTTGTTCGCCTCCCATAACATTGTCTGGAACCTCTTTCCATTCAGTAGTCCATACACGGAATTCATCATCTGGGATAAACCGGTCCATTATACGAGAAACTCCCCGGGTCCAGCGAGTCGCTTCGACAAATACAAGCAGTTTCTTTGGGTTGAAATGGGGGTTATTCACAAGCCACTGGACAAATGGACGCTGATCTTCCGGATTGTTCAACGAAGTAACATACATTAGCGGTTTTGCAATTCCAAGAGCCCTGCGAACCGGATGAATTGCTCGCGGGTCCAACTCAAAAAGGCGGTATTGAGATTGTTTCCAACTGACTATGATTCCAAGCTCTTCAAGCCGTTGGGTATTATGATAGAGTTTAGGACTTGTCACCTTGACCTTTGCGATCTCTTTCTTACTCGCGCCTTCCGCCACCATCTGGGCCTTGATGTCAGTAGCAATCTTCTCTCGGAGCTCTGCCCCTGTCAACAATCCTCCCTCAAGCTGGTCGAGGATGATTCTCCTGGCTCGGACTGTTTCAATCTCTTCGCGGATAATGTCTTCAACAGGTTTCCTGAGCAATTTTCAGCACCATTCGCGGATATATTAGCTAGTAATTATGAGTAGGTTACTATTATACTTATCGAAGGTAAATGCTCAGAAATGGCTAAAAATGCCCTGAAATGGCGATGTATTATACATAACTCAAATACTTTTCGAAAAAGTAGACGCCTATCGGACGTACCCTTAAATATCTTCTTCAAGAACAAATTGCTAGAACAGAGTTTCTAAAACTCTGAGCTTATCAACAATCACAAACGAGGACCGAAATAAAATGGCTGAAGACGAGTTTCTTGGCGCTAAGCCCGTTGTCATCGACAATGGTACTGGCTTGAGCAAGAACGGTTACGCCGGCGA
>JAEORI010000138.1 GCA_016840965.1 Candidatus Thorarchaeota archaeon
ATAGTGAATGGACATTATTATATATGAACTATAGTTAATATACAGTTAGCTGTATTTCTCCTGTTAATCTCATCAATCAGTTTCCTACCTATAGAAAATGGTATTTAAGATAGACATCAGTCCTAGAAGTTTAATTTGAAGATTCTAGACTACTCCCGACTCAAAGTACGAGAATTTACTGGACTCTCTACATTTCAAATTCTCTCATTTTTCCGAAGAGCTATCGTGTACTCCTTCTTGTCGATCTATCTAAGGTCTCTTGGACTCTCAACAACCGAAGTGACACTGATGGCTACAGTTGGGATGATAGCCAACGCTCTCACTCAGTCGTTTCTCTGGGGTAATCTGTTGGACAAGTACAGAAAACCTACAGAGTTTGTAGTTATTGGTGAGATGCTGGCTGGAATTGGACACTTCCTAATGGTATTTGGGTACATGTTCTTTCTAGGTATGAACCAGTTAATTGTTGCTGGATATGTGATAATCTTCTGCCTTGGTGGGATTGAGGTCTTTTGGAGCATGTCAAATGTCGGATGGTCCGCCTTAATCTCCGAATTGACAGTGATTGATGAGCGAAAGAGGATTATGGGTCAGCTCTCAATCATCGGAGGATTTGGTGGGATTGGAGGTGCGCTCGTTGGTGGGATTCTTTTTGATGATGGTTTTGGATTCAGCAGTGGAATCATTTTCAATCTTGCAGCAGTTGTAATGATCTTCTCGAGTATTATTGTCTATTTCTCAATACGTCTAAAGAGAGAAGAAATTCCACAATGGGATGGCAAAACTGAACCCTCAAAGCATCCTTCACTCTCTGAGATTCCCTCAACGCTTCGTGCGGGATATCTGATATTCATATTAGCATTGGTTTTCATCAACTTTGGGAGAAACTCGATTGCTATCATCACATCTCTCTTTCTAGCTGATCCCACAGGTTTCAATGCTACCGGAGAGGAGATTGGTCTGTATAGCAATGTTGGGAATATTGCTGCTATGTTAGCTGGGCTTGCAATTGGCTCTATAGTTGCCAAATCTGATGACAATAAGGTAATGATGGTCGGAATCGTATTATCAATCGTTGGAATATCCTGGCTTATTATAACTCCCAGCTTTATCTTAGCGCTGCTTGCATCATTTCTCATCGGTTCCTCGCAGGTAGTAATACAGTCATCGAGCTACTCCATTGTAGCACAGATGGCGCCTGAAGAATATCGAGGTAGACTGTTTGCATACTATAATGCAACATTCTTCCTTAGCTGGGGCATTGCTGCAACATTAATAGCTGGACCAGTTGCAGATTTGTTAATCGCTGTGGGGCAATCAAATGCCGATGCATACAGAGGAAGTTTTGTAGCAGCTCTTGTTTTGATTGCAGTTGGAATTGCTGTTCTACTCATCTATTATAGATACTCTCGAAGAAATCACCTCTTTATAGAAATGCCAGAATAAAGAAATTGATCCCTTCTTTCAAAAACAAGGTAAGATTATTGAAAGAGTATCTCAAGTTTTACAGGATATGTAATAAGCTCGTCTTCAAAGAAACAGTGAGTGTTGCAGACCAATCAATCGTTGCTCCATGGGGTTCAACCCAGAACACAAAGACATATGCACCAGAGGTTACAGGCTCCCAGAAGGGGAAGAAAGTGTTACCAATAAACCAACCCGCCCAGAAAGCATCAAAATCTTCAACTTCCCAATCTTCACTCATCATCGCATTACGAACCTCAGTTAAATTGAAACTTCCCTCAAACTGCTCTAGCTGTAGCTGATAGAGAATCCAGATTGTTGTACAGCTTGTATAGTTGTTGTAAAAATCTAGATTGAGATCAAAAGAGAGCTCCGCATTAGTATCTGAGCTGGCTATAGTGAAATTTGTGTAATAGTATGTGGGATAAAAATCGAGAGGTGTGTAATCCTTTTGAAGTAGTAGTCGATTTCTGGGATAAGTTGCGATGAGCAATCCAAATAGAATGATGACAACACCAAGAACTGCATAGAGTCTCTGTCGCTTGTTCATTCCAAATCCCTACTAACACGATGTTCTACGTATGATAATTATCAAAAAATTTAAACCATTGGCCCTTGTCTTTGACCCCAAATTGGGTCATCCTTCCCATTTTAAAAACTACACCGTATTTTTGTCTGAAATGAAATGTGCCATAACTGAGTCTTGGATTATTTTTACCACCCTCTTGCGCTGATGTGTTATGTTAAATTACACACTGAATCTTTCATCCCGCAAAAGAAGATGAGTTTCTTTGAGTTGGAGAATGAAAGAGTTGCGTGGTCGAAGAACTCTATGTGTAATTGCGCTGTCAATTCTATATCTGATACTTCTTTCACCAATGCCATCTATTGCTCACAATGATCATGATGATTTGACTGGTGTGAAAGTTGCTATCTACAATGGAGCTGGTGTAATGCCTTCGAGTCGGATCGCACTTACAAGGATGTTTGAGTGGATGAATGCATCAGTTGAAGAAATTAATGCTACTCAAATCCTTGGTGACTTACTTGATGATTATGATATGCTTGTTATTCCTGGTGGGTCAGAAACAACTTGCTTAAGTGAACTTCAGTATATAGAAGGAGTTCAGAAAATCAAGAATTTCGTTGCGAGTGGGGGTTCGTATTTTGGAATCTGCGGTGGTGCAACTTATGGAGCTACTTCCGTAGGTTTCCTGAATGGTTCTATGAAACCCGTTTCTGAACCTGGCTCATTAATACATATGACTACAATGTATGTCAACCAGTCTTCAACTGGACCTGAACTCTCAGACTGCGCTGCTAGCTTCGCGACTATGTATTATGGGTCTCAGTACTTCGATCCTAGAGAGGGGACTAATGTGCATATTGTTGCCACATACGAATACAATGGCGAAGCTGGTATGATCGCGTTCGAATACGGGGACGGGACAGTGTTCCTTTCAAGCCCGCATCCAGAATATGAAGAAAATGATAACCGGGATGATACAACATTTGGTGATGATCTTGACGATCCCGATTCAGAGTGGGACCTTCTTTTCAGAGTTTCAAAGTGGCTTATAGAAGCATCTTATGTTGAGCCATCAACTACAACAACTTCGCTAACCACTACATCAACAACTACGGTAACCACAGATCTTGATCTTACACTGATAGCTCTTGCATCAACTGGTGGTGTCATAATTATGTTGACAGCTATTGTCCTGTATCGAAGAATGCATTAATGAAAGAATCACTTTGATGACATTCTGTTTAAGTCTGAATGAGTACAACTATTTTCTAATCCTACCCATCTCAATTCTCTCTAAGGTAATGAGAGCGCCAATGTAATCATCCATTGTTTGTTCCCTTTCTTTCAGTGAGAGACTTGGATCAAGGACTCTTTCTCTTAGCATACTAAGATATCGATTCTCAAGTTTCTCGATATACGTGGAAGATCCAATTCGCGTTATTCTGATTCTTGGTTGACTTTGAATGAACTCAATAAGACGAAGCCAACTATCAGCTGTTGTTGGATTTAGTCCAATCTCTTGAAGCTGCGATTTTGGGAATGGTTCAGGTTGAGCTTCAATGAATCTGAATATTGACTTGGCACGTTCTGCCATTGTCCTACGTTTTCGAACCATAATACAATATTGTATTTTATAATATATAAACATATTCTTTATATGCGATTTAGGTTAATTGGTATATTGAAACTCAACGCACTGAATGGAGGTCTATTCTAAGTATGCCAAAAGTCCACATAGACAAAATTCAGATTGAATATGAAACAATAGGAGATCCAAAATCAAAACCACTACTTTTGATAGCAGGTTTGGGAAGTCAGTTACTTGCATGGTCCAATGAGATATGCGAAGGTCTTGCTAATCGTGGTTTTTTCGTTATCAGGTTCGACAATAGAGATGTAGGTTTGTCAACGAAATTTGAAGATGCAGGCATACCGGATTTCATGGAAATTAATGCTGCCTACTCTCGTGGAGAAAGACCCAAAGTACCATACACTCTTGAGGATATGGCTGATGATGCCGTTAGTGTCTTGAATGCTCTTAATATTGAGAATGCGCACATCTGTGGAGCTTCAATGGGAGGATTGATTGCACAAGTTCTAGCATACAGACATTCATCTCGAGTGCTCTCTCTCACAGTCATAATGAGCACAACTGGAAATCCTAGTCTACCACCGGGAAAGCCTGAAGTCATGGCTGCGTTCTTTGCTCCGATACCCTCTGAACGCGAAGCCTATATTGAAGAAATGGTAAAACGTGATCGTCATATATTTGGCACGTTTGATTTTGATGAAGAACGGGATAGGGAATACAGGGCAAATGAGTACGACCGAAGTTATTATCCTGAAGGTTCAATCCGTCAATTGGCAGCAATGGCGGTACCAGGAAATATTCTCCCTGAAATCGGAGCGATTCAAGCTCCTACAATGGTTATACATGGGCGGGAAGATCCTTTTTATCCTATTGAAGCAGGGAAAGAAATTGCTTCAAGCATCCAGAATGCTGAGCTGCTAATCGTGGATGGTATGGGGCACAGCTTTCCTAGTGATGTACTCCATTGTGTCCTTGATGCTATAACTATGAATAGCAATAAGCAACCAGACTAGATAAGTGTTTCAAGAATCTTAGCCACATCTTCAACATAT
>JAEORI010000139.1 GCA_016840965.1 Candidatus Thorarchaeota archaeon
ATTTCTGTACAGTTATCATCACAAAGAAGAAGGAATGAACACTCCAGCACATAATGCAATTGAATGTAGACTTGAAGTAAAGTGAGAAGTGAACAGCTCAACTTCCTGGTGTGTCTACGTCCTTATACCATTTCTTTGATGTGCCAACTTTTGCCCTCATCTTCCAAGATCGGCTTTTAGGCGAATCCTCCAGCAGCTTGATGAGATTGTCAATTCTCCTGCCAACTATCTCCTTATCCTTGTCATCAAGAACCTCAAATTTCCGCATCAGAGATGCAACTTTCTTGAGATTGGTTGTTACTGTATACCAAAATCCCCATTCATTTGAGAGTATGTTTGCGATGTGCTTGACATTGATTGTATCTTCGTCTGTTTCACCCAATTCATGTGCTAGCAGAAGCATTGTTGTATCAATGATATCTTTCTCACTAATTTTAACAATCTGCATCTTTTGTAGCAATAACTCAGCAAGGGGAACTGTCGGATTATCAATCTCGAGTCTTTTCTTATACTCGATTTTGTGACACATTTCGAGACGATCTAGAAAAACATCGATATGTCTTCCGTCAGAGTTGTTTGTGAAAATCATCCTTCCTCCAAGTGCAAAACTAAATGACAACATTCGTCGTGAATAGTTCTGACTCTCAAAGAACTTCTCTATCTTCGAAGTCTGTTTCTCATATGCGACAAAATCAATGTCAGTGATGAACCTACCTAGTTTCTCATGTAGATATGCATGTTCTGGACTGTGAAGTCTAATTGCTATGGCTCCCATCAGCCTGAGGATAATTCCCTGTTGATTTGCTTCTTCAATAATTCTCAATGCTTCAGGGGTGAATTTCTTTTGATCTTCGATATCAATATCCATAGCAGACACTCCTCAGACTACAAAATCTACGCCCGAATTCTGAAACCTTTAAATATCTATTTCGGCCGCCGGTTTAAGAGGTTTAACTTTGACCCGTATCTTCTTTGCCTGTGATGCACATGGGAGTGTTCCTGTACAACGAAAAATGGTGAGGGTTCATGAAGCCTATAAATGTGACATCGTTATGATGTGTGGAGACCTCACTGGAAAAGCAGTAGTACCAATAGTCGAGGAAAAACCTGGTTTGTGGTGGTCTTCTCCTTGGGGCAACAAAGAGAAGTACAAATCAGAGAAGGATCTGGACCGAGCAAAACAGATTTACGAGAAAAGAGGGTTCTACTGGTTTTTCACTACTGAACCAGAGCTAGAGGAACTCCAAGCAAATCCAGAAAAGGTTACAGCCCTGTTCCGGGAATTGATGCTCAAACGAATGAAAGATTGGATTGCACTCATTGAAGAAAAGGTGCCTTCAGATATTATGGTTGTAGTCAGTCCTGGCAACGATGATGCTCTAGATATTGATGAACTAATTAAGGCTAGCGATAGAATTACTTTTCCCCTCAACCAAGTTGTTGACCTTGATGAAACATATCAAATGATTACATGCGAATGGGTTAATTCAACTCCTTGGGATACTCCCAGAGAATGTCCAGAGGATGAATTATTGGAAAAGCTCCGAAAAGAGTTCGATCGTGCAGAGTCATATGAGGGACTTGTGTGTAACTTTCATGCTCCTCCGTATGGAACAAGGATTGATTTGGCTCCTAAGTTGGATGAAAAGGCTCAAGTCAAAGTTCGGTATGGTTCCCCTGAAATGGTCCCGGTTGGAAGCAAGAGCGTGCGACAGGTGATGGAAGAATTTCAACCTCTTTTAGGCTTACATGGACATATACACGAATCTGCTGGTATAGAAAATATTGGACGTACTCTTTGTGTAAATCCCGGGTCATCGTATACGCAAGGTATGCTCAGTGCCTTTGTCATTGATCTACCTGCAAGTCCCGCCGATGAAACTATTGCCATCGCTGCATCTGCATAAATCAAAGAATGGAGATTGAAAGTGTGTCAAGAAGGAGCAGACGAATAAGAGCCGCAGAACGGAGAGATGCAGGATCTACCAAAACGACTGAAGCTGATCCTGATGACATTCGAAAGGCAATCTATCATATAGACGCATATCGGTCTCACGTATACTACAATCTTAGTTTTGTTGATAAGATGGTGGACCAAGGGACTCTCGGGGAACAATTTGGACAAAACTGGAAGCGGCTTAGACGTAACCTGATAAAAATGGCTAAATCTGCTACAAGTCACCCTGAAAGCATTCGGCTTGCTCGATACCAATCATACACAGAAGGACTCTATCAAGTAGCAGTTCCAATAGTGTTCGTTGTACTCATAATCGGATTGGTTGCACCTCAAACACCTATTATAGGTGCAATCGCACCTTACATCATGATTATTGCCTTTTCCTCTATGATAATCGGTTTACTAGGCAGGTATATACTAGGCAACCGGATTGGAAAGAATATAGACAAATACTTCATTGATAATCCAGATGCTCAAGTACTGCGTTCTGGAGAATTGAAATCAATTATCCAAAATCTCATCAATCTACTCAGACAGATTCTGTTTTACGAGGATGAAGATCCAAAAGATCATCTCGTGGGCGTTGGTATTGTTGACTATGATCATGTAGAAATCGTCAAGTCGCCCCGTCCTTGGCGGCAGTACTATTTGGTTCAAGTTGTGTACTGATTATTCTCTTATACTTTGAGTCAAAATTGTTCAATCAGTTAAGTTGCTATTTAAATTCGACACAAAATCTTATATCGCCCTAATACTCCACATTTGATTCATCTTCTCCCACGTTACTCTTGGAGAGGAGATAGAAAAAGGAAGGAGAGATTGATGTCAGAAGTACTATTTCTTAGACCGACATCAGGGTTGACCAAGTATTTCGGTACATGGACCTCCCTATTTGCGATTCTAGGCGCAAGTCTAGGAACATATCAATGGCTGTTCGTCGGCATCCTTCAGGATATGTACCCCGGTATTAATGCTGGATTAACTTGGGGAATCGGTATGTTGTTCATGCTCATCTACACAGTAATGATGACATTATTGTCGATGGCCATGCCGCGTTCATCAGGATTATATCAAATCTCAGCGCGTGGTTTCAATCCTGTAGCTGGCACGATAGCAGTTTGGCGTGGGATAATTGCAAACCCAATTATAAAGACAAGTGAGTTCTACTTGTTCCTTGTATTCTTGGGAGCTGCATTCGCACAATTCGGCGCAGTATATAGTAACGCCGCAATGACATCTTTGGGAACAACATTATCAACAGCGAACCCAATGGTATTAGTTTTCATTTCAATACTACTCATGGCTGTATTTTCAATAATAGCTTACCTTGGACCGTTGCTAAAGATGGAACCGCGAATACAAATGTTCGGAGGCGTATTTTC
>JAEORI010000140.1 GCA_016840965.1 Candidatus Thorarchaeota archaeon
AAAGTGCAAGACAATAAAATTATTGCTTTCCGAGCTAACATCAAAGTGGCTTTCAAATACGAACCTTGAGGTCCGCATTTATTGTACTATGCTAGTAACACTTGAAAAGAGGGATCTGATTTCTGCGGATCCCTTATTCTTTTTCAGAAAAGATATGGCAAACTTGATAGAAAAACAACTACTGCATTATTTATGCCATGTGCCACTGACGGCCCTAGTAAATTGTAATTCCGTTGCTGAGCAAGAAGTCCTAAGAACACACCTAAAACAAATCTTGTTGGTAGTCCAATGAGATCAAGATGTATTGCTCCAAAAATGAAACTACTGATTAATAAAGCAGTGACCTTGTAATTTGATGTCCCACGCCCCCTGAAGTACATCTCCATCCGTCGTTGCATGAAACCTCGAAATATTAGTTCTTCCGTGAATCCTACAAACACAAGCATAGCAAAAGCCCATGCAATCATTTCCGTCCAATTTCTAGCTACTAAAATATCTTCAACAATTGGTGAGGGGTCACTCGCTTGCGTCATAAACCAAGATATTACTATATTTGCACCAAGCATGGTTGCCCCAATAATTAATCCAAGAATCGCATCAATTGGTGAGAGCATGTTCTTGATTCCTATTGACGATTTAGGAAGTCCATTTTTCCGAATATAGTAGATCGGTGGTATAATGAAGACAATCTCAGCAAAAGTCATTATTAGCATCGCCAATGGATCGATGTATATGTACCCACTATAGAAGTCGATAATAATCAATGGTGTTCCCAACAGTGGAAGCATGATGATTACTGTTGCTACAACCATGAGAATCATACCTATTGCTGTATATCCCAAGACACCAACCATTTGGTTCCCATTAATCTGGCTTTCCAACAGAGTTCCAGGTTCGAAAATGCCAATCCCCCTTGATTCCTCAAGTTCAAATTTATCTGGATCTTCCATGACCAAAGAGGGCAACCTCAAATTCATTGAATTGGTAACAGAATTAAGCGTTTGGTTTACATCATGAACATGATTGCTTCTTCCGTTCAGACTTTATGTGTAATCTCATTTACGAAATCGTCTTAAATTCACTACTAAATAATCTGGGAAGATGAAACTGACTGTGGATGAAGTTCTAGAACCCAAACGACGAAGAGGTAATGCACTACTTCTTTCCACCCTCATTATTTTAGCCAGTATTATAGGATTATACGCACTACCTCCAACATACACCAATCCAGATTTGAGTGTAAGAATCGCAATTATTGATTCGGGAATTAATATCAATCAAGAGCTGGAAACTCGCATCGTTGCAGCTAAGAGTTTTGTGAACACAACTTTTGGCTATTTGGAAACTGATAATTCGACAAGCGACTCCAGCCCTAGCTCCATCCCTCATGGAACATATATCGCAACCATAATTGCTACAGAAGCCCCTGATGCTGCAATAGTGAACGCTAAGGTCATTGACTCTAAAGATATCGCCACACCCTTAGCTATCGTAGAAGCTATCAGATGGGCGGTCTTAGAAGAAAATTGCAGCATAAGCAATCTTAGTCTTGGTATCTCACCAATCCATAACGATACGATTGGTGACGTAGTTCGGTGGGCTTTGCGAAAGGGTGTATGTATAGTTGCTGCTGCAGGAAATAATGGACAAGGCGGCGTTGTTGGCAGCTCCATAGAATCTCCAGCAATATATCCTGAAGTTATTGCTGTTGCTGCAGTTGATGAAACACACTCACCCTATTCCTTTACAGCAGTTGGTCCATTACGAGACCGAATAATTAAGCCAGATATATCTGCTCGTGGTGATTTTACAACAAATGGTAGAACAGTATTGGGTACTAGTTTTGCTGCACCTGTTGTCGCGGCAGGAGCAGCTATGATTATCTCAAACTGCATTACAAACGGATGGACTTGGACACCTGGCATGGTGAAAGCTGCAATAATGATTGGTGCGTCTAGTCTCCCATACGAAGAATGGCTGGTTGGAGCTGGACTTTTTGATGCAATAACAAGCATGTTGTATATTGAATTCTCACAGAAAAAAGATGGATTACCCCTTCTCTTTGCGATTAGTCCCATGGAGAGTCCATTCTCCTTCGAGAGATATTTTGTAAATCATACATCAAAAATACATGTGTCAATCTTTGCTTCAACAAATAGTACATTTGCTATCAATTATAGGGGTGCCGCTGCAAAGTGGTTGACTGGTCCATCATCTATATTAGTGAATCAAAGCGGGTACTTTGTTTTTGATATCAGAGTCGAATCATCACATGCAGAAGAAGACTTGGAAGCATCAGTACTAATCACGTCTTTGAGATATTTGCAATTGGAAATTAAACTTGAGTTTGAAGCTATTGTAGCATTAAAGGAAGTAGCTTTTGATATTAGTCACACATCTTGGTCTATCGATTCGTCCTATGGACAATACCGAAAATTATACCGCCTCTTGACCACGGTTGGCATTTCAGTTGACGAACTTAGACATCCAGAAAATATAAGTCTAGATGTCTTGTCCCTATATGATGCAGTCTTTGTACTTGATCCATGTGCATGGGCATACACTGTCAATGGTTTCTCATTTGAGAAGATTGGCATTTCTTGGTATACTCCGCAACAATTGATTGCATATTCAAGCTATTTTGAAAATGGTGGTAATCTATTATTAGTAGGGGGTTCAAATACAAGCATCGATCAGAATAATGCCAATGCGCTTTTCTCTCAATTTGGTATTCTACTAAACGATGATCATAGTCCGCGTATAACAATCGTTTTGGGTGGAGTATCATCCACTGAATTAATCACCGAGATGATCCAACACCCAGTAACTGGAAACATAGATGCATTTGATTACTATGGGTGTTCCCTAAATCATTCAGGTAACTCCTACGAGATTGCATGGACAGACTTTCTTTTACGAGATATGAATGGAACCTATTATTTTGGGAATCGCTCTGTTCTGGTCGGTCTTGAAAATGATAATAGTGGTCGTTTCATTGCAACCGGAAGTAATTTCTTCCTTGACAATTGGGCCCTTTCAAATCTTTATAAATCGGATCAAGATTTGATATTTGTTCTACAATTAGTTTACTGGCTTGTTCGTTATTTGGATAACTAAAGTAATGGTGCAATCTTTTCCGCTGCAGTGTTAGCGGCGTAAACCAAAAGACCTGTCTTCATGCCCTTACTCGCTGCTAGCACAAGTATTGCTTTCTCTCCAGCACTTTTCATTATCATTAGTCCTTTCTCATTGGTCAAGAGGATTTCTTCCAATATTCCCTGATCCATTCTCTCAGCTGCGAGATCTGCAACACCCAATATTGATGCTGCCATTGCAGCTATCTCAGCTTCCTCGAGTCCCTGAGGCACTGCTGATGATATGGGAAGTCCTTCCTTGGATAGAAGCATCCATGCTCGAATTCCTGCAGCAAGTGCAGTGGCTTCTTCCATAATCTGCCTTAGTTTCCCTTGCAGCTCCTCGAAACTTGGATCAAACATGGCAGCCACGCTTTTCTCTCTCTCGACTAAGATAAATGTCACTTACAAATGCGCATTAATAAAGTTTGCATGACATATTCAATTCGGGTGTTTAGAAGATTACTTTAATGACCTCATAAAGGTTCAAACGATATAATGGTGGGTTTCAAGCATGAATTCAATATATCGACTCGATTCAGAGATACCAACAGATGCAACAATCGGTTGGAAGAAGGGCGTTCGAGTTCTTGGAGTATCAGAAAGTTTCAACAAAAGCGATGCTCGAAGTATCATGGCAGGCGTAGTTATGAGAGGGGACTTGAGAATTGATGGATTCAGTGTGTGCACTCCATCAATCGGTGGTAGGGATTCCACAAAGGAATTAATCTTGATGTATAACCGTCTTAATCGCAAAGACATCCGCGCTTGGATGCTTGGAGGTTCGGTAATTTCTTGGTTTAATATAATTGATATCATCGAGCTACATGAACAAACAGATACACCAGTAGTATGCATTTCTTACCACCCATCTGATGGAATCGAGAAATATCTGAAGGAATATTTCCCTGATGACTGGCAAACTCGTCTGAATCTCCTCGAGAAAACAGGCGATCGCAAGACCATTCAGCTTCAAACTGGTCATTCCCTCTATCTCTCTGTTGCAGGAATTGGTCATATTAGAGCACGAAATCTAGTTGATAAATTGACCATTGATGGTAGAATCCCCGAACCTGTTAGAGTTGCTAGAACAATCGCTGCAGGTCTGCATCGTGATTTCATTGAAACGGTTCAATCTAGTCTGTATTAATAGACTTCAAAGTAATTCCTTGTTTCTTTGCATGCTCAGTATGTTCTTTATATAAATCCAAGAAAATATCCTCAAGTATCGCCAACTCTAGGTTTTTAATTAGGGCTCTGCTATTGATGAAAAACTGGTTAAGCAATTCTGGAGATGCACCAGCTACTTCTAACGTTACAGCGTGTATTAGCATATCAATAATGTCTGCTCCCAATACCACACGAGTTTCGATACTGTCTTGGTTTTCGATATCATTCCATAACTCTATAAGACGACTTCCTAAGCTCGGATTCTTTTCTGCAATAGACTGCATTATTCTCTTCTCAGCGATTCTTTTGCCCTCTAGGAGTTTCTTGCCTCCTAGTTCAATAGCTGTTCGAGGTATATCTGAAGTAACTGATTCCGGAAGATCATGAATAGCCGCCATCAACGCAACTTTACTAATATCTACTTTTTCTCCTTGGCGAACAAGAGCTTCTGAAATTAATAGTGCTGCCAAGACTGTTCCAAACGAATGTTCTCCTACTGACTCTTGTCTTTCTCTATCAACTCCTGCGAGAATCCACCCTGTTCGTCCGATTCTCTTTAGAGTTTCTCCTTGCCTTGCTAAAACGATTATTTCCTTAGATATTGTCAATTTACTCATCTCTTTTTCTTGGTTGAATGAGAAAACGGGTGGGGGTATAATACCCCCAAGTGCGAACTTAAGCTATGTTACGTCAATAGTGCCATTGATAATCGCCAAGCGATATTCACCTGTCATATTGATCATTCTATTGGTAACCCAGTCTATGTCCTGAAACTCCAGCATGTCTGCCAGACCTATTCCATTATTTGTTAGGTTGCCTCCAAAGGTGCTGGCAACTTCACCACCATAATTAAGATTACCTAGGAATTCGTCCCAAAGTGTTACGTTAATTATCCTTTGCACAGCAAGGTCCGACCGGGGTACAACACATGTGACGACCCATGAAGGTCCGGTTCTTACTTCAATATTTGGATTCCCCATGTATCTCTGGTCACCCTCTGCACCAATAACAAATGGTTCACGATTTGTTGTATTGCAAAACCATGTTACATTTGCATACTCCATAGCTGAACGAATACCACTGATGCTAGCACGTACTGGAGTAAATAAGACAGTTGCGTTTCCCAATTGTGGGTTCCACATGTTTTTAGCAAGTATTTCCGCTATCTGCGAGTTGTTATAGGATCCAACATATTGGGTTGGTAGTAGACTGACATTTCCAAGGGTTTGATTCGCGTAATTTATACCTTGGAGAAATCCATCAACCAATTCAGCGACTGTTGGATCTTCTATTACAGAACCTATGATTCCCACAATCCCAGTTCGATTTGAATTACCAACTGCTAAATAAGCTGCTAATGCACCTGCAAGAAATGCTCCTTGTTTATGTGCGAAAGTTGCAGATGCTACATTGTCTTGACTAACATATCCCCCAACAAACCCGAATCTCTGAAATGGATGAGCCGCAGCAACATCGTTGACTGCAGTTGCCAGGCCAACCTGGGTTCCTATTACTAGAATCAAATCATAATTTCCACTTCCCGCGAGTGTATTGATTCTGTTCCGTAAATCTGTGACGTCATCAGCGACTATAAACTCATAATTCACTACAACGTCTATCTCAAAGAGTCCTGCATACGCCTGATCTGCCATACTTCTGTCGCCAAATCCTGGGTCAATTACAACGACTGCAATGTTGGATGGAACATACTGATTTGTTAGAAAGACAAAACCGCCTACAGCAGAGAATACTAATATCACTATTATTACGGATGATATGACGCTTGACCTTGAGCTCAATATCATGCCTCCCTGGTCGTTAAAGTCGATGCTTTGGACCATCGATTTAAACTTGTTGTTCCGAGAAGGAAAGCTGTTCTGGTCTCTTTTCCATTAAGAGTATCAGTTATAAATGCGGAAGCATGACAGAACCCCAATAAACAAAGAGGTCTGTGGTGTTATGCCTGGAGACACACTCGGTGAAGTAGCAACTCTTCTCGAAAATACATTGAAAGTCCACCGTTCTGTAAACAACGCAGTTCTTTGTACAAGGGAAGGTGTAGTTGTAGCCGCAGTAGCCCGAAGTGGGGAACTTGATCCTCGTGTGCTCGCTACAGTTTCCTCTGCATTGGTCTGGGGTGGAATATCGGCTATGCACACTCTAAAGAGCCCTCCTCCCTCTCATCTAATTCATTCTACAAGTATTGAAAGAATTCTTACCATTGTTCAGCCACACTACCATTTGATAGTAGTGATATCACGAGCAGCCGATGCAGGATTAAATCTTGAATCACTTGTACCTGCATTTCAGTCTCTAGCAACTCGGATGGAGTTGGTGATGAGTTCAACAAGCGCTTTTGGAAGACAGACAATACTTGGGAGAATCGTTGAGGAGATACCGGAAGTAACACAAGGTGCTCTACTGACAATCGAAGGTCTTCCTTTGGGATCTGTTGGTTTTAAGGATGAGGTTGAGGTAGCAGCTTTGATGAGCGCCCTTTTTGCCAATGGGTTGACCTACTCTGAAGTCACTGACTCAATATCTCTTGACTCTGCAGGATTAAGGCTTTTAATCACTCGAGTGGATGACACTCGTCTGTTAGCGGTTGTGTGTCCCGGGCCTAATCCAGATGACATTGCACAAAAGGTCCGTTCCATATTAGATGGAACTACTTAACGGAAACCCGCCTCAGCTTGTTCATGCTTAACCGAAGTTTCTGTTCCTTCATCATCAATAAATTGGAATTCCCAATCAGTAAGATTAATTGTAATGAAACAATCCTTTCCTCGCTCAGGACAGTCGATTCGAATTGTTATGTGATCAGCTGTAGACTCACGAATCTCCGGATTAAGACATCCATCCTCTAGTTTTTCCATCAAGAACATGACATAGGCTTCAGAGATTGTGTTTAGACTACCTTTCATTAGCAGGTCTCCAAGTTTATCCAAATAGTGTCGTTTCTTCCTGCCTTCACGAACAACCTTTACGAGACCTACCTCTTCCATTCTCGAAATATGCCATCTTACTGTGTCATGATGCACGCTAAGAGATTCTGCCATCTGTTCTTGGTAGCAGCCCTGGTTATTTACAATAAATGCGAAGATTTTCTGAGCTGTATCGCTTCTCATAGTAAGGTACGCCATCTCGGCTTCCTGTGATCTCAGCATTCGAGGATAGTATAATCGCTTTCCAGCGAATTTTAACGACTTAACAAGACCTTCTCTTTCAAGGATCCTGAGATGCCATGTCAGAGTACCCAACGGAGAAGAAAGTATATCGACCAATTCAAGGAGGTATGTACCAGGATTCTCACATAGCACTTGATATAGTTCTCTCCGGAACGGATGCAAAAGCAATGCCATACGTTTCTGCCTTCCCATGGCGTGGTCCTCTCTTCTCTCTCATCAATCATTTCAAATCAGTGATATAATTTCTTCGCCTCGCCCAATTTTGTGAAAAAATGGTGCAGTTGTTTCCCGTACGCAATTCTTAATTGCTTTAAGCAAAAACAAAACTCGTTCCTGTGGAGGTTCCCAAGGAATTGTGCGGAATAACTGGGATTGTCACCCAAAACAATGACAACATTGGTGAACTTCTAATTAAATGCAGTAGAAAACTTACCTACCGTGGATATGACAGTGTGGGAGTTGCTGCTGTTCGGAATGGTAAAGTTGACCTGAGGAAAGATGTTGGTACTATTGATGTAGTCAACAAGCTACTTGGCCTTTCAACAATGAAAGGTGATCGTGGCATAGCTCAGCTAAGATGGGCTACATATGGTGCACCCACTAAAGCTAATGCTCAACCCCATTTTGGTTGTGATGAAGTCATCTATGGTGCCCACAATGGAAACATCCACAACTATGTTGAGTATAAGAAAGAACTCATTGAAACAGGTCATAAAGTGAGATCAGAAAATGACGGTGAACTCTGCGTTCATGCTGTTGATAAGTACTATGAAGAAACTGGAAATATGTTTGAAGCTGTGAGATTATCCATTAATGACCTCAAGGGTGCTTATGCCTACGCTGTAGGTCGAGCTGACGAGCAAGAAATCTACGCAGTCAAGATGGGCTCCTCGCTTGTCGCAGGTGTTGCAGACAATGCAACCATTGTTTCGAGTGACCTCCCCTCAGTTCTCCCCCTCACAAACAATGTCATTTACCCCGCTGATGGTGAGATGTTAGTACTTTCTCCATATGATGTGAAAATATACAGGATTGAAGACGGAAAGCAACTTGACAGGTCTCTTCAAGTTTCGAATGTTGATGCACGAGCAGCAGAGAAGGGCGGCTATCCCCACTTCATGCTAAAAGAAATCAATGAGCAACCAAAAATTGCAGCCGATATAATTGGCATCCTTGAGAGTCCAAAAAGTGAAGACTGGTTAAAACTCATAGAAGAAGCTTCAAGGCACTATTTAGTTGCGTGTGGTTCATCGTATAATGCAAGCATAGTTGGAACTTATTATTTCAACAGACTCGCAGGCATTCCAATGATACATGCCATCGGTGGACAGTTTCAGCCTATGTATGGAAAGACTATGGATGAGAACCGTCTTAGCATTCTTGTTTCGCAGAGCGGTGAGACAAAAGATATTCTAAACGTCCTAAATATGGTGAAAGCTGAGAATTATGGAAAAATCCTTGGAGTTTTGAATGTTATAGGAAGTACTCTAATGTTTCAAGCCGATTCCTATATACCTATGGCATGTGGTTATGAAGTGTCAGTTCCAGCTACAAAAACATACTACTCTCAGAGCATTATCTTTGCATATCTGGCTGCTAGGATGGGTGAAAGAACCGGACACATTGATCCCTCTGAGGCTAAATCGTTTATAAAGTGTCTACGAGAGACCCTACCTTCAATGACTCAGGCTACGATTGATCGAACTGGGATTCTAGCAAAGAATCTAGCAAAATCACTGATGGATATTAAAGATCTATATTGTCTTGGATACGGTTTCACCGATGGAGTTGCTCGAGAAGGCGCCCTAAAGATTAAGGAAATTTGCTACAATCATTGTGAAGGGATGTACTCATCAGAGTTTAAACACGGCCCTCTTAGTATTGTGACAAAGAACTATCCAGTAATCTTTGTAACTACCACCGAGGCTAGCTGGATGGTGATAAACCATATTAATGAAGTTAAAGCAAGACACGGCCGAACCATTGTTGTGGGGGAGTATGAAGAGACTCTTGAGCCATATGTAGTCAATAAGCACGACTATCTAGTGGTACCAAAGTCAGATGTACTCATTAATCCAATTCTTGATGTGATACCACTTCAACTATTGAGTTACTATCTTTCAGTTGACCTTGGAATTAATCCGGATTTACCCAGAAATCTGTCCAAGACTCTAACAGTTGATTAATGCGACCTATTCCTTTTCTCCGCCTGATTCCCCAATCCGGTATGCTCTCATGGCTGAAGATGTAATGGTTCCAGCATCAAATCCATCACGAATATTCGTAATTTCTTCTTCATCCAGCTTCATAACATTGAGGAGTTCTTGTTTTTCGTCTAGTATCCACTGTCCAAAAACTGAAAGGCCATTTTCAGCTTCACATTCTAAAAGGCCTATATTACCTGCACTACACCACCAACTAAGACATTTTACAGGAATTCCCAATCCTTCCATCATCTCTATCCACAGCTTCTTCAACAAGGTTGGTCCATGTTTATTCCGAAAGGCAATCAAAAAGTAACCTGATTTCCCCAGAAGTTCTTTATTGATAATGTCAAGCTCTTCAGAAGAGAATAATTTCATAGAATTCATCAAAAGAGTACAAATTGACAGAACATAAAAGCTAGTCGTTAGGGTTATGAAATAGTTTATTCTCAAATGGAGTGATTATATTGGGCACCAACTACGTTTCAAAAGTAGGACTCTTTTCTTCCGATCCATGGTCTAGACGAGAACAAAGTCTTCAAGAATCATTTACCAGATTAGGTGTTGAAACCATACAAGTCCTTCCGTGGAAGGTGTCAAGAAGAGGTTCTACAAATGAGCACAAAATTACGATGAATGGCAAAGATCTCTCATCGCTTGATGTCCTAATTGTTCTAGACCTGGGGGCAAATGATATTGGAACCTTCTTCAATCGTGTAGGTCTACTCTCTGCACTCACGGAGATGGGAGTCAACATCATCAACTCTGTTTCTTCAATACTTCTTATGAGAAATAAAGCTGAAACTATGCGAAGATTGATTTCAGCAGGATTACCGGTTCCGAAGACTCTCATAACAGAATCAATTGAGGATGCTGCAAGTTTCGTCAGAGAGCATTTCCCCTGTGTTCTTAAGCCTATCACAGGATTTGGAGGTCTTGGTGTCCAGCTAATAGAACGTAAGTTTGATTTCGAAAACATATATGACTACTTGAAGTTCCACAGTCAAATGTTTGGCAAAGGTGCATATCTGCTGCAGGAATTTGTAAAGAGCCCTGGATATGATATTCGTGCTCTTGTGCTTGATGATGAAGTGATCGCATCAATGCAAAGAGTTGGTGGAGAAGGAATTACTACAAACATTCATAGTGGGGGTATCCCTCGAAGCAATACCTTGGATGTGACAGATTTATCTATTAGAGCTGCAAAATCGGTAAAGGGTAGATTAGTCGGTGTTGATATCATACCCGACATTGATGGAAACCTTTGGATTCTAGAAACAAATGCTACACCGGGTTGGACTGGACTGCAACAGGTCACCGATTTTGATATCTCAGATAGAATAGCTCATTGTTTTGCTAGAATATAGTCGCTCCATGCGAAACCTTTTAAGAAGGCATCATGCGAAAGTGGCTATCGAAACACCCATTGTGGTGGACGAAATCCGTTCTGCTATGCAGAACCCGCAAAACGAAATTCTAAGGACAGAATTCCTTTGACTGAAGCCGCAGAAGCCAAACCAGAAGATGTTGAGTTTCTACGAGCAAAGCTTCGTGAACTCAAAGTACACGCTCGGGACGAACTTGAGGTGCTCAGACGTGACCGAGATCAGATGAGAGAATACAAAACAATTCGAGATGACCATAACAAGGAAGTTAGAGGTCTGATTGAATCAGTTAAAGCCGAACGCGAAGAACGCGATAGAATAAACAAAGAAATATCCGAGGCAAAAGATCGAAGAACCGCGATTCATGCTCAACTGAAAAGTGTTTATGATGAAATAAGAGAGCTTCGAAGCAACCTTGTTGGAAGCCCATCTACAGATCAACGACGAATGATGCGCCGTGTTGAAGAGTTAGAGTGGCGTCAACAGACTGACCAACTCACAAGAGACGAAGAGTTGTCTATCGTTGAAGAGATAGCAAAGATAGAAGCTAAGCTTGTCACAAGCGGTCAAGAGAAAGAGAAACAAGATCGAATAAGTGAGCTTCGCAGGCTTGCAAGAAAGCTCAAGGAAGAAGCTTCAGAAGCACATGAGAAGGTTATCGAGCTTTCTGAGAAGTCACAAATCCATCATCAGGAAGTTGTGAGAATTCGTCCACAGCTTGAAGAATACAAAAAGTCCGCAGACACAGCACACAAGAATTTCGTGGAGTGGTTGAAGAAGGTAAAAGATGGTGAAACGAAGCTTAAGGACCTCAGAACTCAGATTGAAGAGATACAAGGAAAACTTCGGAAGTACACTGTTGAAAAACGGGATATTGAACGTCAGGAAATACGAGATCAACAGAAAGCTCAGGAGCGAGAACGAGCTGAGGAAGCTGTTGAGAAGCTCCAATCGGGTAAACGACTCACCTTCGATGAGTTCATTCTTGCACAGCGCCAAGTCACAGATGACAAGAAGAAGAAACCAAAGAAAAGATCAAGGAAACAAGAAGAAGATGGTCTTCTTGAAGAACTAGCTGAGATTGAAACAGAAATAAAACCTGTATCTGAAAGTGAGGGTGATCTTGAAACAACTGAAACACAAGCGCTTGAACAACCGCCTGATGAATTCCATCTCGATGATAAAACGGAATAATCACTACAGCTTTAATCTTGTTATAGCTTAAGAGAATACGGGGGAGATTATGAATGAGTAGTAGAAGTCAGAGACCAGTAAGTCGAAGTTCAGCATCGACGATATTTTACTCTCTTGCTCTAGGGTCAGGTGTGATGAGGACATTCTCAGTTACATTTGACATTGTTGCTCTCAATACTATAAGTGTCCCTCCACTAGCTTATGGTTTTCTAGCACAGTGGACAAGCTTTGCTGTTACCTTTCTCACTGTTGCATTTTTGAGTATAAAACGATCTGTGGACGGAAGAAAAAGAGCTCTAGGGTATAGTTTGGATCCAGACTTTGGTCGAATCCGTTTACTCCCTAAAACGCCAATGATTTACATAGTATTGGCTGGAGTTTTTGCAGGCATTTCTACACTATTCTATTACATTCTGGCTGGTTCGCATGATGCATCAACTGTTCTACCATACGGGCAACTTGTCATCATCTACCTTCTGATAGGAGATCTGCTAGCTGAGAAAGACACACCAACAGTAATTGAAATTCAATCAATTATTTCAATTCTCTTCGGTGTTCTCCTTGTTGGAGCAACTCCAGGAGGTTTTGAGGTCACCACACTGTTAATGGTGCTTGGCCCGTTAAATATATCATCAGCACTTGTGACCTACTACCAGCGAAAGACAAAACGATATGAGATTTCTCCAGGTCTCCGAGTTGATTCATTGAACATGAGAGTTTGGACTCTGCTTGTCTTAAATTCAGTCATGAGTCTCATTGCATTTCCTTTCATGAATGAATCTGATTGGCTATCAATGTCGACTCAATTCATTCCGTTGTTCTGGTATTTGGTTGGAGGTTCAATAACAGCGTTCTTTTCGATTGTGATGTATATTCGGGCTCTGGGTCGAGGCAAGATGGCAGTTGTCAACTCATTATCTTCAGTTTCTGTTGTTCTTGGAATCCCTGTGACTGTAGTTGGTAATCTTCTGATTCCTGGGGCATTTGGAGTTCTCGATGCAGATGCCTTTCTCTGGTCATTGAAGATGTTTGGTGTTATTCTTGTGATGATTGGAGTTCTTGCATTGGAAGCGTCAGATGTTCGTTCGATTGTACTTATACAAGTGAAACCTTTGACTGGAGACCTACTGCCTGAGTTGTTTGATATAAAAGGAGTTGAATCAGCCGCAGCCCTTGCAGGACCCCACGATTATCTCCTCAGTATTAAAAGCAGAAACCTGACAAAGACACGTTCGCTTATTCTTAAAAAGATACAGAAGATTGAAGGGATAAAGGATGTTGAAACTCTCGTGGTAATGAAAGAATATACATAATTGAAAATAGGAGTTAATAATGATGGCTGGAAAAGTACTAGCATACGTTTTGATGGATCTTGAACTTGGTCATACTGATGAAGTCCTTGAGGCACTTCGTAAAATTGATGAAGCAACCACTGTCGCGGTGACTACAGGGAGTTATGATATAGTAGTTCTACTGGAAACTAATAGTCTTGAGGAGCTCTATGAAATCACTGTTCAGAAAATACACAGGATTCCCGGGATTAAGGAAACTTCAACAGCAGTTGTTGAAAAAATAACAAGGGTGTAACGCAAGAAGCATAGAATTCTGATTCCTCGTTAATCAGATTTTTATCGAGCTAGTGTTGAATATCGTTTGAGATGTGATTATATTGGATGAAGTAATAATCTCAGGTCTTACTAAGAATTTCGGGGATTTGGTCGCAGTCGATCATATGGAACTGAACATTCCTGAAGGGACGATATTTGGATTACTTGGTCCAAATGGGGCGGGAAAGTCAACCACTACAAGGTTGCTGAGTACGCTTCTTCGGCCAACTGATGGCACTGCCTCTGTAGGTGGTTTTGACATTATTGACGATCCAGTCAATGTTCGCGAAATCACCGGTGTGCTACCAGAAGAAGGCAACCATACCATATACCCGACATTAACAGCATTTGACAATCTGCAGTATTTTGCTAGGCTCTATGATGTGCCCGAAGATGAAATTCATGAGCGGATAGAAGAACTTCTGACCTTCATGGAGCTTTGGGATAGAAAGGATGACAAAGCTGGAGAGTTGAGCACAGGAAACCGTCAGCGTCTTGCATTGTGCAGAGCAATGCTTCACAAGCCAAGAGTACTGCTTCTTGATGAGCCCACATCAGCACTAGACCCGGTTGCGGCAAAACGCGTGAGAGAACTAATATTAGGCTTGTCTCAAAAGTATAAGCAGACTTTTTTCATAAATTCACACAACCTACCTGAGGTTCAAAGAGTCTGTGATCGAATCGCAATCATTGATGAAGGGAAGATACTCCTTCAAGGACCAACCCAAGAATTACGTTCAAAATTACATGCTAAACAAGAGTTTAGGATCAGAATTATCGGTGATGTAGAGAAAGCGAGTTCAATTGCTAAATCAATGAATTTTGTTGAGAGCGTGGAAGATGAATTTGATTCTATACTCGTAACTATTGATAATCCAACAGAAAATAACTCTGAACTGATGCAAGCATTGTTATCCGATGGAGTCAAAATAGTTGAATTCGCAGAAGAAGGAGCTACACTCGAAGATCTCTATCTTGAGGTAATAAAGGGAGGTAATGCATAATGGGACTAGATAAATCACTCATAGTAGCAAAGACTGATTTGAAAATGGCGCTACAAGTAGGCTATGTGAAATATGGTCTCATTCTTGTAGCAGCTATTGGTCCTATAATGGTTCTGGCTACTGTGGGTCTTCTTGTATTTACGATTCCAAGTGAAGCAGAATTTGCAGTAGTCATGCAAATGATGAGCCCAACAATCTCTCCGATGATTGGTTTAGTTGCCATAATACCTGCATCGCTGATAGCTGCAAATGCTCTTGTAGGAGAACGTGAACAAAATACGCTTGAACCACTTCTTTGTACTCCGCTAACAGATCGTGAGCTACTTGTTGGGAAGGTTTTGAGTTCGTTCATACCAAGCATAACTCTACTATTAGGTTCAATCTTGGTGGCAGAGATTGGGACCATTATTCTGTTGATGATAGCAGGTTATCCTCCCATGCTATTACCTGATTTTGCTGGACTATTCCTACTTCTCACTGCTGGTCCACTCATGATTCTTGCTATGAATTCAATAATGATCTTGATTAGTGGAAGAGTGTCTCGTGTGTATGAGGCTTATCAGACATCTGGCGCACTAGTAATGGTTTTCATCCTCCCAATGATTCTCCCGATGATATCCCTAAGTGGAGGGGGCATCGATCCGGCCGCAATCTGGTTTTCAAATATCCTCACAGTTCTGATTGCTGCGGCATTGTTCATAGTAACATGGGTATTAGCATTCAGTAGATTCAACAGAGACCGCATGGTATCACTAGTATAGGAAACAAAGAGGGCAAGAAGCCCTCTATTCCTTTTCTTTGAAGATTAATCCCTAAGCTTTTTCAAACCTGTAGGATATCTACCAGCGAGGTCTCTGTAGATTGCTTTGAATCGAGTCAATTCCTCTTTATGATGGTCTTGGACCTCTCCAATTACTTTAGCTGGTACACCGACCGCAATCATTCCTGCAGGAACCTCGAATCTTGACCGAACAACAGCTCCTTCCCCAACTATTGCCCAAGTTCCGACAGTTGAATAATCTGATATTATGGCTCCCATACCTATTACTGCATCATCCTGCACAGTAGCATTGTGAATAATGCATCCATGACCTAATGTAACATTATCACTAATCATAGTCAGTTCGTTTGGTCGTGCATGTATGATAACATTGTCCTGTATGCTGGTACCATTGCCAACTCTAATTTCTCCATAGTCTCCTTTTACCACAGCTCCAGGTGCGATATAGCACTCTTCACCAATTGTGACTTTTCCTATCACCGAAGCTGAATGACTTACATAAGAAGTGTCACCGATGACTGGTTTCCTCTTCTCAAATTCGTAAACAGCCATTTAAGCACCGATGCAACTATTGTGCTTGACTGTTATTAGGTTGAAGGTAGGTGAAATCTGAATACAACCTTCTCCGAAACGTTAAAGTTTCAGCTATCCAAACGTAGTGACGTATGTCATCACTCAGAAGAGCGTGCTGAACGGTGAGCAAGAGCAAAAACGCATCAGTTTTTCCCATTTTGAGAGGAGAATCTGTCAGCGAAGCAGGGGAGTTCTCTGGTAGAGCAGTTATAGTGTGCAATCCCAAAGAGCTTGAAAGAGATTGGACTTCGGATTCAATTCCTGTTCTACATCATGACATTGAATCCTACTTTAACGAGAATCCTCCATCAATGAAGCAATTATTTGAAAAAGTAACTGCAATTATTGCGGAATTTGGTGAGGCTATTGGTCTGTTTGCTACTTATGCTACTCAACATGGGAACATCGCCATAGTAAAGGTGGCTGATGCAACGCATGTACTGGAAAACGATATGCACATACGCGTTGAAGCCGCTGAAAATCAGGGTGATGTATTCTTTATTGATTAAAGTCAGCAATAAGTATTGATTACTCGCTTTAAACATCAAGACTTTATACCAGTTGAAAAGGAAGGAAATACGGAGTAGAGCTATGAGTAGACTTGAGGAGGTTTCATTAAAGCGACTTGTCATAGTTGATAATCAAGTCGCAAGAAAGAGCCACCTTTTCCTACTTGCTTTCAGCTTACTGATTGGTGTGGTATACAGTTCCTATTTCTGGTTTATTTGTTCAACACAGCCCGGGATCATATCTAGTCTTCTCTTATTTGGATCGCAGGTTGCTATAGGATTTCCTGCCACTCGAGCCTATTATGATTTAGGAGTTACTAACAAAGATACTCTACGGTTCGTTGATCCTGCACAATTTGGCGACAATGGTAAACAGCACGATGTAGAAATTCACATTGGAGAGATTCCGTTGATTTTTGAGAAGTTGGACCTTCAGACTCTCAAGTATGATAAAGGGAGTCTTGATGACTTGAGTGATCTTGCATGGTTTGGGATCTTTGTCTGGGCCGCTTTTTCATCAACATCATTTTATCTTGGGATTATAACTTACCCTCTTTGTCTGGTGGGTACTGCTGTATTTCTCATGGCAGCTCTTATGAGTTATCTTAGTGGTTTTCGGATAAAACGCGAGTATAGTTTTGAAGAGGATTTAAACCATCTTCAATATCTTGTTGAGAAGAGATTGAAGTGTATTGACAATATACATCCAAGAGGTGAGCTAAGAGTATATGTCAATGTGCTCGAGAGAGTACGAACAATGGTCATAATGGATTTCAGTGCCATGGTTAAATTGGGTAACGACTTTATTCTTGAATATCATATGGGTTTTCCATCAAATGAAACAGAACGCATCGTTGTAAAGACAGGCGCAGAAAAACTCGCACTGATCGTTGAGTTCGCAAATAATAAACCTGAATTCGTTGAAAACAAGTGGCGCGTGAAAAGGATTGAAACCTCAGCAGGTCCAATTCTAGTTATTTTAAATGAATCCTCCAATTTCTCAGTGAATAGGCGTTCTTCATTTGTGGTCAGTCCATTGCTGATAGATGAATCCTCCTACCTGACTTCAGAGGTATGGTCCGCAGCTCTATCCCTTACAGCCCAATGCCGTTTATCTTAGATTGATGCGATATCCATAAGTGGAATCAAAGCAAGACGAAATCGCAATTCAAATAATTTATACATTTGCTGAATAATCCCAGAGAGGACATTCTAGTTGAAGGTAAAGCTCAAGATTGAAACGCAGTGGCTTGATCTAGAACGTAAAAGTATGTCCAAGATGAAACGTGATTATGAAGCCTGGGAACGTGATACCCTACGAAAAGCAAAAGAAGCGCAAGATCTCAGGAGCCTTCGCGAGGTTTTTTATCAACTTGGAGATAGATGGGAGTTTGATCAAGCAACGGGTGCTTGGTTGACTGGTGGTGAACCCCTGGATGCAGTAGGATTAATTCTGAGAATGCCCGGATTGGAATCTAATAAGGAGCGATTTGTACTCTACGCTGTAATGGCATATTCAAAAGGTTTCACCAAAAAGTTTGATCATCTCGGAGACAAGGAACGTATTATTGTTGAACATGACACGAAATCCGGGAAGCTTTCAGTTTGGTCTACAACAGGTCACGGGGCAATGGACCTCTTTCCGACCGACCTCACCACATTTAAGACATTTGAAACTGCTCTCAAGTCATCTCATCTCATCGCACAGCCAGGAGACCACGCACTGAGATTTGAAACCCCATACTCAACTGGTCTGGTTGATTTCTTTACTAAGCGACTTTGGGAGATTGCTGGTGGGAACAAAGAATTCAGCGTGAAAGAGATTGATATTCTCACTGCCAAAGATATTGAGGATTTCTTAGACTTCAAATTCCATCGATATGCTGCGTCCGTTATTGAACTCGATAAAATTTGGAGAAAGCTCAGTGGAGGAACTGTTGAAAAAGCGAAGGAGAAAGTGCTCGACAAAATTCCAGATCACATTGAGGAAAAGGACAAAACGACTCTAAGAAAGGTTGAGGGTATCCTACATCTGTTGTGGTTCCAGCCTCCAGCTCAACAACTATCTGCAATTGCTAAACTGCACTATGAACTATCATCAGAACCTACGCCAACAGAGGTTCAAAAAGTACTGGTTCCATACCTTGGCGAGATTGCTTATTCGTTGACTGATATTACCGAGAAGGCTAAGTACCTAAAATGGAAGAGCGTTCTTGATGGAAAAGAATTCCGCGCCAGTGATGTATTCAAAGGCCTTAATCTCACTGCTATGGCAAAAGAAGCATTCGTTGTGGCACTTGAAGATATTTTAAAGGAACATGGTCTTGCATATATTGGATATCCTGAAAGAGCAACCATGAAGAACAAGGTGCTTCGAGTTCTTCTAAATAGCTTGATTCTACCAATTC
>JAEORI010000141.1 GCA_016840965.1 Candidatus Thorarchaeota archaeon
ACCTCTTTTCTATCAGGCATTAATCCTGTTAGTAATTGAATAGTAGACATCCGCTCACGAAGACTTTGTGCAATCTTATCCCTAAACTTCTCATTCGGTACCCTAAGGACTTTCACCATCATATCAAAATTGAAGTCAAAGATTAGGTTTCCAACAAGAATTCTCGCTTCGCCAATGTCACCTGCACCATTCCCTGAGATTTTCTTTTCATTAGCGATAATGTCATTTACAGGCTTGAACTCTGCAGGTATTCCGAGATTCCTATATGCTTGTACAGGAGCCTCAAGAAACTTGACATAATAATCATCAATCCTCTTTGGTGTAGTAGGACTATCTTTCCGCCCAATCAACTGATAGAACATTTGGCCATCATCCAGATAGACACCACCACCACCGACAACCCGACGCGTATAGAATATATCATTCTCATCGCAAAATTTGGTGTCTATGTCTGCTTCAATTTCCTGAAAATATCCAAGGCTGACCAGAGGTTTAGCTGGCCAACAGATAATGAGTGTGTTTTCAGACTCACCTTCAGTTATTCCTTGCGCAATCATATCATAATTAATTTGGGTTTCAATAGGCGCAATTGGACCCAGATCGAGAAGTCTCCAGCTCTCTAGTGTCATGGCTCAGTGCAAATTGTATCCTCTTATATTCGTTACCAAATGAAACTGAATGTGTTTGGATGCTAAGGCATAAATGGGTCTCAGAGGAACGAATCTCGATTTTGATGATTGAAGCCATTGGCCTAAAGAAAATGTTCAGTGAGTTCACGGCGGTTGACAACCTCTCATTTCATGTCAACCCCGGGGAGATATATGGTCTGCTTGGACCAAATGGATCGGGGAAATCAACAACCATGCGTATGTTGCTTGGCTTACTGAAGCCAACAGAAGGCACAGCAAAGGTAATGGGTTTTGACATCCGAACTGAAATAGTTGAAGCAAAGCGTATGATGGGATACGTGCCTGAGGAACCTGTACTTCCTGAACGTCTTACTGGCTGGGAGTACGCGAATTATGTGAGCGATATCTGGAGAGTTCCTCGAGGTCCTGAGCGTGAGGAGGAGCTCGATGAACTTCTAACATTATTAGATATCAAAGATGCCAGTGATGATCTGATAGAAACCTATTCCAAGGGAATGTCACGCAAAATCAGTCTTGTCGCAGCACTGATTCACAGACCCAAAGTCCTGATACTTGATGAACTTCAAGCGGGTATTGACCCACGAGGCGCTGCAACAATAAAGGAGATTCTAAATGGCTTACGCGCAAAGGGAGATACTATTCTTATGAGTACCCATATCCTTGAGATTGCTGAACAACTCTGTGACAGGATTGGCATTATCGATGATGGGAAGATGATCGCAGAAGGGTCAATGGATGAGTTAAGAGTGCAAGCAAAGGGTGAGAAATCACTGGAAGAGATATTCCTATCATTGACTGGTGGGCCTGATATGCAAAAGATTGCAGAGTATCTTGGTGACGTCAAGTGACGCTTAATGATCTATGGGTTCTGCTAAAGCAGGACCTGACCCAAAGCTACAGAGTATCTGGTGCAAAAGGGAAAAGAACTGAACAGAAGAGCGTATTCCGTAGACTTCTGGCGCCTATTGCTGCTGTAGTTTTTGGAGTGATAGTAGTTCTTGGTATTGTCTGGTTAGTCCCTCGGATTGGCTGGGAGGTTCTTGATGCTCTACTCACAGAAAATATCGGGGCTGGTTCCTCTCTTTTCAATGTCCTTCTATTGTTCTCATTCATAGGGTCAATAATGTTCAGTGCCACAACGGTTGGGAACTCAGCAAGAATGGAATACCTTATGACAATGCCAATAGCTTTACGAACATTATTCCTCGAAAAAACTGTCATTCTGATTCTCTATAGTTCGATATTCTTTCTCGTCATTGGTACTCCTATCTTCATAGGACTGAGTATTGTGTCAAATGCAGCCTTTGCATTCCTTTCTATTCCTGTCTTCGTTGGGATGATGCTTGTGCTTTCCACACTGGGGGTTTCTATAGGAGGTCTCTTGGGTCTATTTTTCTCAAGAATTCTAGCAGGCCGAAGACGGCTCAAACAAATAGGTTGGTTCCTAGGCACCTCCCTTGCTGTTCTTGGAAGTGCTCTTTACTATTACTTCATCTTTCTCTCTGACGGATTTGCTGATATTTTTCCAGTCCTTTTTGAAATCGCAGACGCTCTAGGCTTCACGTCTGGTATCAGTCCTGGTGCAGCAACAAGTTCTCTAACGCTTGGTTTTCTAGTCGGGGTACCAATAATCATCAATGATTTCTTTCTTGCATTCTTTTACGGAGCTCTTTCCATTCTTTTAGTCAATTTGAATGCATATGTTAGTGAGACCGCTCATTATAGTGGCTGGCTTGCAAGCGGATCCAAGAGAACTTCAAAGACGAAAACTCCTCTTGTTCATGATACATGGAATCCACAGATAATTCCCCGGTTCAAATTCAATACTGCAACTAGTGTGTCAATATGGTATAATATCACCAATGTCCGTAGGGAAGGTCGAGTCTTTGCACAATATCTTATGGGTCCACTGAGATTCGTTGTCCTCATCATCTTTGGGATGTTTGCTGGTGGTGATATTATTATGGGCTTTACACAATTCATTGTCATTGCAATCACAGTTCCCTTTGTGATTTCATATGCTGTGAGCTTCGTTGGTTACGAGCTCGTCTACGAAGGACGGAATTTGATGAATCTCCAGCTTGCACCGTTGAGTATGTATGACTATGTAATGGGAAAAGTATACAGTTCTGCTCCTTTTGCTCTGATTGCGAGCGTGGCTGTTTCCATTTTTGTTGTCATTATATCTCCAAGTCTATTGGTCTACCTGCCCGTCATTATCATTTCAGCAGTCTTGATCAATCAAGCAGCAGGAGGTATAGCCGCAAATGCAGCATCTATTGGTGGCGACTTCCGTGCTGAACGGATGATAACAAGACAGAGAGGTGCATCTGTTCAAATGCCAATTAGGGGTTGGTCAATCCTTCGAGCTCAACTGTTGCCTAACATTCTCGGGTTCACAGGTCTTTCATTAATACTAAGCATTGGATTTTTCTTAGGACCACTCTTTGCATATGTGACTTTACTGCCATTTGGTCTTATTTGTGTAAATATTTCCCGACATTATGCGAGGAGCGCAGGAAACAGGTTGACACAGAAAGAAGCGTCAGATTATTTGTGATTCTCTACAGCTTTAGATTACCAACTACCTTTGCTGGTGGCAAAAAGATATCGCAGTCAAAATACTGCCCAATCATGGGAGTATCAATCTTTACCTTACTCAAATCATCTCTAGGTCCACTCTGGAATTCAATTTTAACTTCGCCAGAGCGTCCATTCCTCGTTGTGTATTCAAGATATGCTGCTGTTAAGACTGCAACATCATAACCATCACCAGATGGACTTGGAATGACCTTTGCATTGATGTTGGGCCCACTATCAATCCATGCACCTTCATCGACCATCTTGCAGCTTGCTTTCCATATCGTTGTCTTGTCCCTAACGACTTTACCTGTGATTGTGTCTTTCCTCCAAACTAGCGAGATATCTGCTAGCTTTCTTGGATACCCCCATATCTCGCGTCCTGCTACCTGAGCAACATCTGTGTTTACGTAGTTCATTGAGAAGAAGACGCCCACCTCCTCTTCTCTGGTTTCTGGGTTGTCAAACACACACTGAACCAACAAACCTGACTCCATGAATGTCCCTGTTTCTTTGCAAGGCATCTCTCCAAACATCAAGGCTGCAAGGGGCATCTGTGAGGGTCGTAGTGGATCTGGCAGTAAATCTTGTATTGCATCCTCTGGTGGGTTGAACATTGCTAGAAACAATCTAGCACCAACGTAGTGATACGGAGGTCCTGGATAGGTTGGTGATAAAAATGGTGTACTCATTCCCTTCGTCATCATAGCTCACATCCATCTTCTATCTAACCTGATTATTGAATCTGCCGAGCGTTGCTTCATAGTTTGACTCTCTTGAATATGAATGGCCAGACAAAGACACCTGTGAGTGCAATCAGACTGTACCGGATTGTCCGAAGCCAGATTTGATCAGTTGGAAGTATCGGAGCAAGTAGTACCATCACTCCTATGACGAGAACCAGCCCAATCACAACCCGGAGTACCAAACGCCATCGCTTCCCATCATATGGCTGGGTTGAGAAGTCCACAAATCTCCTTTCAAGAATGATGCCCAATGCGAAACCGATAATCAGCCCTCCATACGCTCCAAAATTATCGTTTGGAGGTTGAGGGAGAAGCGCAGCGATTAATGTCATTAAAAACCCCAGTATCGCAAACACCAGGAGCAGGTGTTCAGTTTTATATCTCGAAAGATATTCCCTTGCTGGTTTTTCCAAGTAAATAAGCAAGAGCACAGTAATAATTCCAATTCCCCATCCTAGTAGAACATCCTCGATGTAGTGCACACCAATGTATACTCTTGAAATGCCAACCAAGACCGTGAGTATGACTGCAATGAGTGCCATCCACCAAGTTTTGACCCTAGCTGTAAACCACCCGTAGAGAGTAGCGGAATTCTGGGAGTGACCGCTGGGTGTACTATAATTCGGAGGAGGTTCACTTGTAAGCCAATAGCTGGATGGTGGTCTGTCTTTTGCTATCATAACTTTCAGCCAAAAGTTAGAAACTACTGCTATAATGAGTATATACGATGCTAGAATGGCTTCCTTCTTGTTATATGCCCAGTATCCTATTAGGAGTAAAGCGATATAGAAGATCTCTCCTCCCAATTCTGATACCCACAAGAAGAAATCACCCAATCCCGGTAATATGTTTCTAAGCACATCGGTTATTGTAGGGTCGAACCACACTCTGTCATCATCCTCCTGAATGAAGGAAAACTATATAGCTTGGTGGGAAAAAAACCTGTTTGTTCATGGACAAAACCTTATAGTAGTCAATCTAGTCATCTGTGAATGCGGAGGTTCTCTGAGGTGGTCTTTGAAAACTTGGAACCAAAACTTGTTTGGGAGATATTTGAGGAAGTCTTCACAAAGACGCCTCGTGAGTCTAAAAAAGAAGACAGAATTCGGGCGAAGCTGAAAAATTGGATTTCTGAACGTGCAAAATCCCTTGGAATGGATATTCAAGTGGTTGAGGATGACGCTGGTAATCTTCTTGTCAAAAAAGGTCCAACAAAAGGAATGGAAGCGACTCAACCTCTTTTACTGCAAGGCCACATGGATATGGTGTGTGAAACCGATAGACCGGGCGGATTTGATTTCTCAAATAGTCCAATTCCAATTCGGGTTCAGGATAACGGAGAATGGGTGGATGCTGATGGCACCACTCTTGGAGCTGACAATGGGGTTGGTGTATCACTTGGTCTCTCTCTGATGCTTGATCCAAAGGTTGAACATGGTCCTCTGGAATTACTTGTCACTGTAGATGAAGAAACTGGACTTGTTGGTGCATTTGCTCTCGAACCTAAAAAAATGGGCATGAAGAGCAAGCTAATGATAAACTTGGACTCAGAGAAACTTGGAGTGATTACAATAGGTTCTGCTGGTGGAGGTGACACCGAACTCGTCAAAAAGCTCGAACTCAAAAAAGTAACTGGAGCAGCCACATTCTATAATATAATTATTTCAGGCCTTTTCGGAGGTCATTCTGGTGTCGACATCCATAAGCATCGTGCCAACGCAAACAAGCTAGTTGCTCGAATGCTTGCATCTCTATTATCTGAGATGAATGTGCATCTATGTCATTGGAATGGAGGGAGTAAGCATAATGCCATTCCTCGTGAAGCAATTTGTAAAATTGCAGTAGAAACAGACAACACAGCAAGAGCAGAGGAGTTACTGTCTTTAGCGCGTAAGGACCTTAAAGCGTACTACAAAGAACTCGAACCAGATATCCAGATTAACTGTGATAAATCGTCTGCAGAACCTGCATTCTCTCTTGAGGAATCAAAAAGAATAATCCAATCAATCAACATTATTCCTCATGGACCCATTCGATTCTCTCCCAATGTTGATGGTCTCGTAGAAACCTCAAACAATGTTGCTGTAGTAAAGACTGATGGACAGGAGATATCAATTCTACTCTCAACAAGAAGTAGTGTGGATTCAGAGCTTGAAGCGTTTAGACAGAGCGTGGTTGATCTTGCTGAGTTTAGTGGATGGCAGGTCACCAGAAAACCTGGATATCCTGGTTGGAATCCTGAACCCAAAAGTCCGTTTCTTTCCTTTGTCCGAAAGCATTTTGAAAAAATTACTGGTCGCGAGGTAAAGGTGGAAGCAATTCATGCAGGCTTAGAATGTGGGATAATTGGATCGAAAATACCAGGAATCCAAATGGTATCAATTGGTCCAACTCTGGAGAATCCTCACACACCTGATGAGCGCCTTAAGATAATCGATGTTGAGGTTCTCTACAATGTTCTGAAAGAGATTGTTGAGGATCTACCCAACATGAAACGCATGGTGCTTAGGTAAAGTTTCCAAGACCAAGTTTCTTAAGCTTGCTCTGAGGCGGCTTTCCTGTCTTTCTGTCCCATCCTCGGTATCCATACCATTTCTTCAACTGCGCCTCAATGTCAGGTACGTGCCCTTCAGTGGCTCCTTCAAGCGGTCTCAAGATAAGTTCAGGTAGCGTTTCCTTCTTTGGGTCATAACCTAGTTTGAGGTTTAACAATCTCATCATTGTGAAAATTCTTTCACCTGTCTGTACTAACTCCTCAATATCTATGTTCCAGCCAATTGTGAGTTGTAGGAGCTTCAGTAACTGATCTCCATCCATTGGATAAAAATTACAAGTAACTGCTGAGTTCGTTAATGCCCGGAAATCTTGGAGTCTAGCAACTAAGTCTGCTTCGTTGGCAAACCGGTCTTCACTCTCAATGTTGAAGGCTTCGTTAGGTTGTCCCATCTGAACGTTGTACATATCAGCACTCATGTGACACGCTCCGCGAGGTGATGTTGCATAACCAATTGCATGTCCTGAGAATCCTCTCGGATCATGCTGCGGCAGCTCTAGACCATTGACCTGAACAACAAGATTAGCGACTCCAAACTTCTCACCGAGTTCTAGAGCCCCTTCAGCCATGATGTTTCCAATTCCCTCTCGTCTGGCTATCTTTTCAGCGAGAGCAATTCCTGCTTCAACCTCACCCCATTCAGGCGAGATTCCATCAAGGTCATCTGCAGTAATCTTTCCTTCCTTGAAGAGATAATATGCAAATGCAATAGTGTTCCCCCCGGATATTGTATCAATCCCTAGCATGTTCAGGACTTTGTTTGCAAATGCAACTGACTCAACATTGTTGTTAAGCAGTAGTGAACCCATTGTTCCTGTCACTTCGAGCTCAGGACCAGCATACTGGTCCATCTTGTACTTGCCCTCTCGAACCTCCACTACCCTTCCGCAGGCAATAGGGCATCGATAACATGCTGACTTTCCAACTAAAATCGTTTCACGAACAGATGTCCCACTCAGGTTGTACGTGTCAAAATCAGAAACTGTGTAATAACCTGCAGGGAGTGAACCCCACATCATACTAGCCATATCAGTAAATCCTGCAGTCCCTAAATCGGAATACATTCTAAAGGTCGGGTCTTCTTTTTTGTCCGCATTCAACTCTGAAACATACTTGCTTAACTCATCCTCATAAGCAACAGGCACTTTTCGATCAGTCCCGTGTATAACAATTGCCTTGAGTTTCTTGGACCCCATTACTGCACCTTGTCCAGTTCGTCCAGCCGCTCTATGATGATCTACAATGATGCTGGCATACTTGACAAGATTCTCGCCTGCTACACCAATTCTTGCTATCCCTGCATTCTTATGGCCTGTTTCTTTCTTCAAAACTTCCCAGACATGAATTGTGTCCTTACCCCACAGATGCTTGGCATCCTTAATTTCAACATCTGAGTCTTCAATAAGAAGGTACGATGGTTTTTCCGCCGCACCAGTAAAGATGATACCATCATAACCCGCAAACTTCAGGTCTGCCCCTAGATGTCCTCCTACAGTACTATATCCTAGGATTCCTGTCTTTGGAGATTTTGAACAGAATGTCGACTTGCTACCGGTTGGTGCCATAGTTCCACATAACGGTCCGGTGAGGTAAATTAGGGGATTATCTGGACCCAGTGGGTCTGTGTCTTTGTCAATCATGTCATACAATAGACGTGATCCTAACCCAGCACCCCCGATGAACTGGCGCTGCAGTTTTTCCTCAAGTGATATCACAGACGTTGACCCTGCACTCAAGTCAACTCGTAGTATTTTTCCTCGATAACCATACAAATGGATGTCCTCCCTCTAGAAGTCGATAACTGTACCATCATACATGTATTTGTACATCTTCCGAATCTCTTCACTGTCAATGTTGCGTGGATTCATTGTTAAGCTTGTATCCATCATCGCAAAATCGACCATGTTTTCTAGTGCTGCATTGAAGTCCTTCTTCTTAATACCCGCCTCCTTGAAGCTTATAGGACTACCAATCTTCTTCATAAACTCCTTGATTGCTTGCGCAAACAGCATTGACGTATCTTTAGGGTTTCTGCCGGAAACTCCAACCATTCTCGCAAGTTGTGAATATTGTTTTGCTGCGTCTTCGTTATCGATACAATTGAACTCAATTGTATAGGGTAGTGCCATTCCGACTGACATGCCATGGTGAGTTCTCAATACTGAACCCATACTATGCCCTAGTGAATGGGCAAGTGCGGCTTGTGAGTTACCAAATGACATTCCAGCTAGGCAGGCAGCAATCAGCATCTTTTCTCTTGCTTCAAGGTCTGATAGGTCTTCAAGAGATTTTGGAAGCCACTCGAAGATCATTTTTACTGCCTGTAGTGAACAACCGTCAGAGAAGTCATTCTTCCAGACCGAAACAAATCCTTCTACCGCATGTGTTAATGCATCCATCCCAGTATATGCAGTGAGGTTCTTTGGTAGTCCAACTACAAACTCCGGATCTAATATTGCGATATCCGGAGTTAACTCAGGATTTATTGTCGCAAATTTTCTACCCGTCTCGTCCTCTCGAATCACAATAGCTTTGGTTGCTTCCGACCCAGTCCCTGTGGTTGTTGGTATACACACCAGCTTTGCCTTCGTTCGAAGACCCAGTTCATCGAAAGGCGTTAGCGCATGAAGTTCCACGTCTGGTTTCTCGTACAGGATCCAAGCAGCTTTTGCAGTATCCATAACACTCCCACCACCGACAGCAATTATCCAATCTGCGCCAAATCTCTTGATTGCTTCAGCAGCAGCCTTGACTGTAGAAACCTTTGGGTCAGGCTCCACGCCATCCCAAATCGCTGCTTCCCACTGTCTCTCTGTAAATAATCGACAGACTTTCTCTGCAAGTCCAAGGCTGTTGATTACTTTGTCAGTGACAATGAATGCTTTACTCCCATTTATCCGCTCAAGCTCGCTTAGCGCATCTTCTCCAAAAATGATGTTTGGAACATAGAACCACCAGACCATTCCCATCTCTCCATCGTATCCAATATCCTCTCTTACTGAGGAATCCCGCCCCTTTATTTCCTCGCACTGCCTTTTTTCACTTGCTACTCACGAACTTTGGTGCACTTCTAAGTACCTCTACAGCTTCGTGAATAATACTGTCTATGAGTTCTGCAGTAGTTGGCAGGTCTTGAATTCGACCCACTACTTCTCCTCCAAACATCAATGCCGTGTCTTCCTTGGCATCGAGAAGGTTATCGAATCCTGTTTGCTCAAGTTCTAGGATCTTCTCGTTCGAGTCAAGAGGTTCACCTAGATAGAATTTTGGCAAGTCCTCCAATGTCTGCATCACAATCTCCTCTGCTCTCTTATTGCGGAGAAATCGCATTGGTCCAAAGAGACCTCGACCCACCAGAGTCTGACGTTCCTCTCTCTTCAGAATGGCTTGCTTCCACATAGGCTCAAAGTCACTTTCCTTAGTAGCAATAAAACGAGTGCCCATCTGAACTCCAACAGCTCCCATACATAAGGCGGCAGCAAGGGTTGCTCCATCACAGAACCCGCCTGCTCCGACAACCGGAGTCTTTATGGCTTTAGCAACTGCTGGTACGAGAACCATTGAATGAACGGGATCCCACGAAACATGCGCTCCACCCTCATGGCCTGATGCCACAACTACATCAGCTCCGGCGTCCTCAGCTTTTTTCGCGTGATAGACAGATGGAGTTACATGAACCCAAATGAATCCTTCATCCTTAAGGACTGACCATGGTTTCGGGTTTCCCGCTGAAGTGACAACGACTCTCAATGAGCGTTCAGTATCTGAGTCAGCTTTGCAGGACTCTATCGTCTGTTCGATGAACATTTTGGATGCTAGAATAAACTCAGCAGCTACAGGGACATTGACGCCAAAGATGCCGCCTGACGAACGAGTCTGCTTTGTCACTGTTTCAATTGATTTCTGAAGGATGATAGCCGGGGGATCTGAGCCAAACAATCTCTGTGCATCAATAGGAGCCGCTTCTGGAATCAGTGTGGCTGCCATACCTATGCAGCTGATAACGCCAAGAGCACCCGCGTTTGCAACTGCGGAGGCTAGTGATTCTGTCTTATACGGTCCCATACCTCCTTGGAGTATGGGGTGCTTTATTCCGACTATGTCGCAGAGTTCTGTGTGAATAAGCGCCATAGATTTCACTAGCAACATGGTGCGATTTAAGTTACCACCCTATTCATCTATACAATGACAGAATTGGACGGTTAATACGATTTGATTGGCCGTTTGTGATATATTCCAGTTCATCATCAATTCTCTTACATAGAACACTCTGTACATTCGGATGCCTTAATTTTATCAAGTCCTTGGTGACTTTGTAGTATTTTCTTGCTTCGTCCATTGCACCTTCTAGTGCTTTCAATCGAGCAAGGTTCCAATAAGCTTCAGCGCTATCACGATTGAATCTCATTGCTTTGCCATAGTGGGTTTCAGCTGTTTCAAGATGTCCTAGAGCGAACTCCTTTGCACCAAGAGCTAAGTGGGAAGCTGATGTCATCTCAAGAAAGACTTTGGAGAACAAGTCTGTTTGAATATCAACTTCAATCTTCCCAGTTGTTTTCCGAATCTCTTCAATTGCCATTTGTTCTCCATCGAGTAGCTTCATAACTGACTTACTGACCATGGACTTGATAGTTTCAATTGTTTTAATCTGCTGTCCGGGTAACATAGGCATCTCATGAAAGAGATATGTCATCACTCTCGGTAGTTCAAGAGAAATCAGTTCTTTGATCAATCTAAGATACATGCTACCGTCTTCGCTGGATATCTGACCTCTCTTGATTCCTAATTCTATGAAGGCTTCGCCAATCTTCGGACAACTTGTCGAAGATATTCTCACAATTCCTCTGAGAAGTTGACCATTTTCCTGTGAGCTAAGCGCAGTCTTAACCATCTCTTGGATTATGTATTCCTTCTCTATCGCATCAATCTGATTGTCGAGATCAACGACATTTGCCCGTACAATCTCCTTTCTGAGATGGCTGAGCAGTTGGTGAATCTCTGAATCCACTTTCTTTGAGATTGCACGAAGTGAGGGTTGAGTTGATCTCGTATGTATGCGTGAAATCTCAATAGATGTGAATCCAGCTTCCTGAAGCATTCTTTGAAGGAGCTCTTCAGGAAATCCGTACTTGTGTGACATACCCGGCATATCAAGACCATAAATCCAGTTCATCACCTGACTACGCTGGTCTTCACTTCCCTTGAGAAAGGTCTTGAATGAACTAACCAAATCTGGTGTTTCTATGAGTAGCATGCCGCCAGGCTTGAGTACCCGGAATACCTCCGCCAGGGCATAGATAGATTTCGCAGCGCCAAGATGCTCAAGGACCTGTGTACAATCGACATGTGTGAAGGTGTTGTCTTCGAACTCTAGATCAAAAGCCATCATGACCCGGTCTGCAACAGATTCGTCAAAAGCATCAACATTGATGTATCCCGCCTTGAATGTCTTGCCGCAACCAAGATTCAACTTCAGAGCGGGCACCAACCACCTCTAGACTCATGGAGTTCTAAAAATTGCGAAGTCCTTTGGCTGGATAGTTCCATAGAATGTACCTGGAACATATGTGTGGATAGGAGCGGTTTCCGGATCAAGAACAGCCCATATGAAGAGCGAACCAATGATGATCATAGCTGTTGCCACAAACATAGTGAAGTATATTGCTATTTTCTGTTTACCACCCAGTCCCATCGGGCTCAAAGGTCTATCGAGCGCTGCTATAACCTCGTCCTGAGTGAGCCCAACACTCTCACCTAGTAGTTTTATTTTGTTGAGTTGAGATTTTGTTAGTCCCTCTTCATAGTTGAGTCTACTGACCAAAATATATAGGCTGCTTGGAAGGAACCGTTTCATTTTCATTATCCTTAGCCGAAGCAACGATGGTAATAGTCCATTCATTGAAACACCTCTGCTGACAATTTGAATCACAACTCCTACATTCTCTTTGGAACAGATGCTGATGAACGAAAATCATCAGGACGAATGGTCCCATAGCGTGACCCAAAGACATACGTCGAAGTGGGAGGACTATTGATTGGAATGCTAGGATTTGACAGAGCGAAGATCAACAAACCTACGATGATGATCCCCAAAACCATCACAAAAGTTGTAAGGGGGATCAACCGAGACTTCCAGTGAGCTAGATTCTGTGGGGGGTTATAGGTTGCAAGCACCTCTTGACCACTCAGTCCGATGCTCTCTCCCAATAACACCATCTTTTCTACCTGCTTTTCATTTGGAGTTTTCAACAGTATCAAGGAGTCGAATCTTGACTTGATGTTAAAGGGGACGTAGGACCGAAGTTTCCAAAATGCAACTTCTATCCATCTCACTCTAGCATATCTCAATCACGTCACCCAATATATATTCGGCATTTTTGCCAATAAATTCTTTGAATCGTGCTTTGGTTATTTCATCGATTTCTCAATGAAGTGAAGACAATATGGGTCTTGATGTGCTCCTTTGCCCATAGATACAGAAACAGAAGTGCATCCTCCCCAACAGGAGCTTGCATACTCACAACTGGCGCAATGTGCCTTTACGTCCGATTTTTTCACATATCGGGAGTACCTGAACAAGGATTCATCATTCCAAATCTCGTTGAGCGAGCGTTCTCGTATATTGCCCTCAATGAAGTCATCTTGGAGTGCCAGACACCCTATAATATTACCATTACTCTGAATCCCCAAAGTGCTTATACCGGCCTGACAGCCTTGCCACGCTGCAACTTGTAGATCAGGGAGGATCGTTGAGAAATATCCCATATCATGAGCTCCTGCAACCATTAGCTCCTGTGACATAGTTTTGCGAGTCGCCGCAATGAATAATGCAACTGAATAGTACTCTTCCTGAGACAACACATGTTTTCGTTCCAGTCTTCCATGTGGTGTTGCCGTTTGTATCTGCCATGCTACTCCTTTGCCTCTAAGGAACTCGCGAATCATCGGAAGATCCTTGATATTCATCTTGTGGACTGTTGTTATTACGGAGGTTGGAATGCCCAAGCCAACATACCGATTTATAGCCTTGGTAGCGCGATTGAACGATCCTGAAACGCCTCTTATCATGTCATGAGTTGATGCATCTCCGCCATCAAGGCTCACTGACACGCACTCAGGAGATAAATCAACTATCTTTTGAGTGACCTCATCATTCTGTCCAAGCCATCCGTTTGTTATGATGGAGAGTTCCATTCCCAAGTCGTGGACTCTTTTTGAGATGATATCCCAATCGGGCCTGAGTAGGGGTTCTCCACCCATCAGTGCTACTCCCTGACATCTAATACCTTTTAGGTCTTCACAGAGATGAAGTGCTTCCTCAGTTGACAGTTCATCTATGCGAGCTTTACCTGCTGCGGAACCACAGTGGATACAGTTCAAATTGCAGGCTAGGGTTATTTCCCATACTACACACCCGGGTCCAGGTCTTTTCTTTTGCCCACTCCTCTTCCACCACATTTCAGTGTGGCTCCTGTTGTTACCTGAGATTGATTAGTTCTCTCAGTTATTCATCCAGAAATTTTGTTGGCACCAGTTTAGTTGTAGCCACGAGTTCAAGGGCCGCTTTTGTGTAGCGCATGACTTTCCCCATGTCACCATCAAGTTTGAACTTCCGAGCCATAATTCCCTTGATTGGATCAATCTTTCCATCGAATAGAAGTCTCCAATTCTTGTACGGTCCTGAATAGGTAAACTCTGCAGTGTCCTCAGGTTCCGCCATTTTCGCTGACCTACACTTGCCGTGCCAAAGATCCATGTAGAATCTAATTGGATCTTTCACGACCTCGCCATCTGCAGTGATCTCAAAGACAAAGTCTCCCTCCCAAGTCTTTGCTGCATCTTCGTACCGGTCGTTCTTGTTCAAGAGTTCCATGTACATCTCTATCCATTCTTCTGAGGGGAAAACAAGTTCGTCACCCATCACTAATCATCTCCAAGATTCTATTTTATAATCAGCCAGTGAAAAGGCTTCTGGATTTCTGTTTTAGCTCGTCTGTGGCTCTTAGATATTAATTTGCAGTATTTGAAGGTCCATGCTTGCGGCAAGTTTCTCTTGAAAGGCAAGATCTCCAACTGTACTCACATCATGCGAATCACTCCCAAGTGTGAACGAACACCCATATGACTTTGCTAGCTCGAGAAATCCAATATGCTCAACTGAGTATCGTCCATTCAGCTCGATTGCAACGCCCGCCTTTGCTAGCGCTTCTGCGGCGAGTCTTCCATCTTCTTCTCGATATGAGGATAGGTATCCATCCCAATGCCCAAGGATATGAAACTGATTTCTTCTTAATGACTGGACTAGTGCTGATGCCCAATTTGTGGAGTCTGTGTACCAATGAAATGATCCTATGATTAGGTCAAATTGCTCAAGCCCTCCAGCAACAGGTGCTAATTCGCCATTTGACTGGATATCAACTTCAGCAGCATCAAGGATTTTCAATTCTGGGTGGTCATCTTTACATGTTTCAATTTCATGGCGTCTTTGTTCGATGAGGTTTATTCCTCCCTTTCGAGACCCTAATGATGGCCAAAAATGATCTGCAATTGCAATTGCCTTTAGTCTGAGAGATGCAGCTCTATGTACAATCTCCTCTACAGTTGATATCCCGTCAGAATAGTTCGTGTGGATGTGTAAATCTTCGAGATTGCTGGACATTTCACAGGTTGAATTCTGTTCAACAATTTAACTCAAACTATACAGCTATTTCGGGGGTGCTAATATACTTGGACATCCCACAAGTATCTAGGAGTGGTGGGAAACTTGTCAGACAGACTACTACTCGTTGTTCGATGTGCAAAAGCACCAGCAAAAAACTACCACTTCATTTTTACAGTCGCCCCAGATGACGGAAGTACACGTAACCGATTAAAATCAAACCTGAAATGGGTTGAAGCGATTGACAATCCGGTTCGGATTGATATAAGCTCGAACTGGCTGACAGAGGTAGATTTGAGTCCGTTGGCAAATTTGAATGGTCTCGAGTACATTAGCATAGCTGTGAATAAATTAGAAACCATAGATTTAACGCCCCTTCAAAACTGCAAACGATTGAGACATCTTGATATCTCACACAATAACTTGAAGGAAATAGATCTCTCTCCCCTAGCAGGGTGCAAAGACCTAAGGTATCTCTACCTACAAGAGAACATGTTTCGAGAGGTGAATATTGCACCACTTTACGAACTAGACCAATTAACAACTGCTGTAATTCAACTAACCCGACATCGTCCACCGCCAAAGATTATCATCGATTCTTTCATGAGCAATGAGCCTCCGAATCTTAACGATATCCTCTATGCGTTCATCACAAAACATCGTGCCGGTGCTTTTCCAAAGTGGCTTTATGACAAGAATGTTGAGATTGAGTATTCACCAAAGTCGTATGGAGAACTTGTGAATGAGTTTGGTTGGGCTATAGTAAAAGAACATCTGACTGCGCTATCAAAGAAAATAAAGATTGAAATCGAGTTCGCTGCCCAACAAATTCTTCTAAAAGCATTTGGAATGTCTGAGCTTGCATGTTATGACGGTCGGGTCCGTGACATTGTAAAGTCACTACCAATTAGTGGAAGCTTCAGCAATGGCATCCGGCAATTATACTCCAAGATGGTGGATTTGTTAGAATCTCAACTCAAAAGAGGAGGGAGTACACTCTTCTTCGACATGGATGCCCTCTCCACAACCCCTGGGTGTGTTCTAATTCCATCTCTTCTAGCACGTAGAGATGAAGAAATACAGGAAGTGACTCTTTTTGATGAGTCTGGTAAGATAGATTTGTATCCTCTCTGGCTCACAAGTTATGGTAGCAAGATACTCACTGCAATGGGATTCGAACGATATGCATCGCAATCTCGTATTTCTGAGATAGACAAGGCATTAAGGGCTATTAACCACAGTCTATCAATTAAGAAGGTACTTCATATCACTCAAGAAAAAGCCACAACTGAATCCACAACTGGTGAAGTGATTTTGAGTCATGTTCGTCAATCAGGCGTCTGCTGACTTGTTTGGTCTACGCTCAGTTCGGAACTCATAAATCTCCGAACGAAGATTTTTGATTGGGTTCTAACACCCACATCGATTGTTGAGCTTGGATGTGCAGCCTTTGGATGAACTGGACAAAAAGATAGTGACTGATTTGCAAAGTAACTGCAGAATTAGTTACCAAGAACTCTCTCGCAAATATGGCATATCAGCCAATGCTATCAGACGTCGTATCTTAAATATGGAAGAATCTGGGGTAATCTCAGGTTATTCGATTGTCATGTCTCCAGCAATGACAGGCACAAGCTTTCTCTTTGGTCTTTTGTCAACTGATGGCTCTAGAGACGAAGATGAGATGGTTAATGCGATTGGATCGAGTAAATACATTATGGCTGCATCGTCCTATACCGATGGAGTCTATGCTCTAGTGGCTGAATATCACGGTTCTCACGAATTACAGGAACTTAGTGCATTCCTTCGGACTCTTGACAGTGTTGAAAATGCAGAATTGCACACCATCATCGGAACTTGGGGAGAAAAGATGAATCTCACTAAGACACATCTTCGTGTACTAGCACCACTCCTAGAAGACCCAAGACTTCCCATAGTTGATATTGCACAGAAAACTGGACTCACCGCACGAAGGGTCAGAAGATTGATTGGTGAGTTAGAGGAGAACAATGCAATTCGTTTTGTATCATTAGTTGAACTTGGGGCTGCTACAAGTCTGCCATTCATAATTAGAATTCTATGGAATGAGAAAGCAGTCACCCAACAAGCGATGGCTGAATGGCTCGAGAAAAACTACCCTCTTAAGCACAGGGAAACTTACCAATCTGCATCCGAGCCCGTGATCTATGCACTTCTCGTGGCTGATGACATAACTGAACTTGTTGAAACTATCCGCTCGATCAGACAGAATAAGCACGTTACAAGCATAAAGGCTCTGATCAGTGGCCATCACAAGTATTTCTCCAGCTATCGACGAGA
>JAEORI010000142.1 GCA_016840965.1 Candidatus Thorarchaeota archaeon
ATGTAATAGGATTCAAGGAATTGTATCCATTTCTAAAACCAATCAATTTAGTAGTCAAAGTATCTCAAAATTATTTCGCTCGGTCTGCAAGAGATTACTAGGAATTGCCTAGCAAAGTCAAAGGAGACATCCACGCAATGAGGAAATTACAAACGAGTGATCTTATCACACCAGCACTCCTAATCGATTTAGAGCGGTTGGAAAACAATCTCAGAGGTATGGCTGAGAAAGCTGAGTATAATGGCGTAGATCTTCGTCCGCATATTAAGACACACAAGTGCATCGAAATTGGTATGAAACAACTTGAGTATGGAGCACATGGTATTACAGTTTCAACAATGGGTGAAGCAAAAGTATTTGCAGAAGCGGGTTTTGATGACATAACATATGCCGTCCCACTAGTACCTAACAAATTTGATAGCGTGCAACATGTTTCAGAAAAAGCTCACTTGAATGTTCTTTTGGATAACGAAAGCATTGTAGAGCAGCTTGATGCATTTTGTAGCAGGACAGAGATTTTGTTAGATGTCTTTGTTAAGGTCGATTGTGGATATCCTCGATGCGGGATTGATCCAAAAAGTCCTGCTGCAATCAAACTTGTGAAGAAGATATATGAAAGCCACAACCTGAATTTTGAAGGAATTCTAACCCACGCAGGCCACGCCTATAGTGCGACTAGCATTCAAGAAGTGAAAGCGATTGCTGAGAAAGAACAGGGCATCATGATACAATTTGCAAGGACACTGAAAGCAGAAAGCAAGGAACTCGCACCCGAAGTGGTGAGCATCGGTTCCACACCCACAACAGTCCTTACTGACAACTTTCACGAGGGCATCACTGAGATACGCCCTGGGAACTACGCATTCTTTGATTATACTCAGGTCGCGTTGGGAACATGTGAGGTGACTGATTGTGCTCTCACAGTTCTCTCAAGTGTAATCTGTAGAAGCGATGGAAGAGCCATCAGCGATGCAGGTGCTACAGCGCTTTCAAAAGATCTAGGACCCACTCATATTGAACCAAATTCAGGGTATGGAAAAATATTCCAAGATTATGATAAGGGTGTCCTCGATACATCGAGCATCATTGAATCTCTCTCGCAAGAACACGGGAAAATTGTCTTCAAAAACGGCACAATCGAGGGATTCGAGATGGGAGAGAAGATTCGTATACTTCCAAATCATTCGTGTCTTACAGCAAATCTCTTTGATAATTACCAAGTTATTGAAGGAGATTCAATTCTAGATACTTGGCGTGTTCGTCGAGAAAGAATCGATTAATATCATTCAATTGAGAGATTCTATGTAATTTTTATACAGAAACATGCCTTATTATGTGATAGACCATAAACCAAAATTCGTTTAAGATTCTATAGTATAATTACCTACTTCGCCACCGCGCTTAGTAAAGAGCATTGTTAATGCAAAAATGACAAGTATTGATAAACTTGCGAAATAAATAAGCACCATCATTGGCGATAGAAGGATTTCCACAATAACAGAGTCCGAGTTAATTCCTTCATACATTCGGAAATAGTCAACTACGAGAGTGAAATTGTGACTTCCTGCAGCAAAACCTTCCAAAAGAAAAGAAATGGATTGACCAGTACTACCTGTGATTTGTTGAGAATCCTGTAGGTATACAACATTGTTGTGAAAGATTGTATAACTAATCTCATTTGGTAGGAGTCCATCACTGTAAATCGATAAATTCCAAATAATCCACTGACCCAAAGTCCCTTCAGGGAAATTCAGGTCTGATGGAGAAACTATCTTGATAGTGACAAAACGAGGAGGACCATCTCCTGGCCACGTTTCAGCATACCCATCACCATGATCACCCGGCCAATAATCACCAGGGATACTGATGAAGGGTCCAGGATACACGGATAAATCAACACTGAATGCTCTGACTCTTACAACAAGATCACCTTCGAGCCATCCTTCTGAATCCCATACAAAGTATGTATCAGTCAGATTACTGGCCACAAGGAAGAATGAAGATCCACCATCTGGACTAATCCAAATCTGATAAAAATTGACATCATCAGCGTTCAGGTCTACTGACGACCATGTAAAGTTGAAGAGCCCATCTGCCAATTCAATCGGATAATTTACGACAACAGAAGGCGCAAACCAATTACCAAAATCAACATCGAGATAAATAGAATGAGCAATGCTCTCGTTCAGCGAATTCAGAACCGTGACATGGATCTCATGTGTAGAATTGCCAATGGTTTTGTAAGTATCATAATATATGAATCGAGAAGTGTTGGATATTGTGACATTTATTGAAGCAAAGTACAACTCAATCCTAGAGAATTCTGTGAGACCATTATAACTGGCATTCAATATAACGTGGTCTCCTACAAGATCTGAATTATTTTCAACTCTCTGAGGGAGTGAAGTCCATCGGGAGGTCCAAGTCAAATTTATTGAACTTCCTCCTTTTGATAAAATTCGGTTAATAATCGGATTCTCTGAATTGGTTTCGAAACTTACAGCACCTTGGCTAGAATCTTCGATAACGCAAAGTAGAAGCAGAGCAATGATACCAAGAGCAACATTACTTCTTATGCCTGCAACCTCCACCATGAATACTAGTAGCTATGATATAGATGCAAAATTATATGAGTCTAATTCTTGAACAGAAGAGTCCTGCAAGGAAATAGAGTGCATTACTTGAGCTTGTTTGTGATGATATGTCCACAGTACGGACATTTTTCTTCTTCACCAGGAAGGATCGGTGCATCCAATTTCCCATCGCAGTTTGGGCAGACGGTAACAGCCTTTGGAAGTTGAGAAACTGCTTCTTGAGTGTAGACAACTCTAGAGTTTTCATCAATGACCCCTCTGAACTTGCCCTGCTTTGATAGCTCCTTCAAGGCGTCCACAATCTGCTCATCTGTGGACTCAGTTACTTTGGAGATTTGATCAAAAGTCATCCGTCGTTGTGCATATAAAAGATGGAGTAGACTCTCCTTCAAAGAAACTGCTTTTGGACTCACAATCTCATGAGCACGTCGATCCAGGTAGACAAGAGGGAGTCTTCGTTTTGCTAGTTCTTCTGCTGCATCAGACACTACTTCCGGTTTCACACCGAGCTTGCGAGCAGCATCATCAACAGTTATTCTGCCCTCCTTCTGGACAAGAGGTATGAGATCACCAGAAACGTCTCCAATGCGCGCCTCACGGGTTCCTTTGGCTATCAACCAGAGCCCAATTGCAAGCTCGGGCAAAGCAACAATCGCCCATGCAACCATGCCTGATGCAAACAGCGTTGGGAAGTCCTGACCTTCAATCATCATTGTGCTTTGATACACAATATAGGTCATAGCTACTGATACAACGCAAAGAATCAAACCAAGCAATTGAGATAGACGCGGGTGCATAGTTCTCTCTCCTCTCATTTGTCGATGACGTAAGCCCAATTATAGATTCCGACTCAAAGGATGGCTAGGATATGGCTTGAGGTAGTGTTTTTTGATGAAATACTAGTAAAATTTACCTCAAAGTAGTCAAATCTATGTCAAACATCCCATGAGGCTTAGCGACGGATAAGTTATATATAGACAGAACGTAGAGAACTGAAGTACAGACCCTGAAGGACGGTAATTACATTTGGTAATAGATAAGGAAGGCGCTACTTCAGCAATC
>JAEORI010000143.1 GCA_016840965.1 Candidatus Thorarchaeota archaeon
ACTCGTTTTGATCCATCTATACTCTTCTGAAATTGATAAGCTGCATCATGGATTTCCCGTTGAATGAACCCTTTTTCGATGGCTACTGGAGCTCCACCCATTTCATCGATCTTCTTGATATACTCAACTGCTTTCCGTTCTATCTCATTAGTTAAGCTCTCAACATAATAGGATCCAGCCAACGGGTCTATTGTGTCACCTACTCCTGATTCATATGCGATGATCTGTTGGGTTCGTAGAGCAATTTGTACCGATTCTTCAGTGGGTAATGAGAGTGCCTCGTCCCTGGAGTTCGTATGAAGTGATTGGGTTCCTCCAAGAACAGCTTGCAGAGCCTGAAGCGTGACTCGAACAACATTATTGTCAGGTTGTTGTGCGGTTAATGTGCACCCAGCTGTCTGTGTATGAAATCTCATTTTGCAGGAGTCATCATCCTTTGCCTTGAAGCGCTCGCGCATGATTCTGGCCCAAAGTCTTCGAGCTGCTCTGAATTTGGCAATCTCCTCAAGAAAATCACTATGGGAACCAAAGAAGAATGATAGTCGTGAAGCAAAGTCATCAACATCCAGTCCTGCGTCAATGGCGGCTTGGACATACGCAATCCCATCAGCCAGTGTGAATGCGACTTCTTGCACTGAAGTTGAACCAGCTTCACGAATATGGTACCCTGAAATTGAGATGGTGTTCCATAGAGGCATGTTTTGACTACAGAACTTGAAAGTATCAGTTATCAATCTCATAGAGGGTTTGGGAGGAAAAATGTACGTGCCTCGAGCAATATATTCTTTCAAAATGTCGTTTTGTATGGTACCGCGAAGCTTATCCATAGACACACCTTGCTTTTCAGCTACCACGATGTACATCGCTAGAAGGACTGCTGCTGGCGCATTGATAGTCATTGAAGTACTCACTTTATCAAGAGGTATTCCCTCAAACAAGACCTCCATATCAGAGAGTGAATCGATAGCTACACCAACTTTGCCAACTTCACCTTGGGCAATTGGATCATCGGAGTCATAACCAATTTGGGTGGGCAAATCGAAAGCAATTGAGAGACCAGTCTGTCCCTGATCTAGAAGAAAGTGAAATCGTCTGTTTGTTTCCTGTGCAGTGGCAAAACCACTGTACTGGCGCATAGTCCAGAAACGTCCACGATAACCAGTTGGCTGGACACCGCGAGTATAGGGAAATTGACCTGGAAATCCCAGATCTTTTTCATAGTTCAAATCCTTCAAATCCAGTGGGGAGTAAAGTCGATTTATCGAGAAACCAGAGATTGTTGTGAAATTCTCCTCACGTTCAGGATATCTCTCAACTGTCGTAGCGACAATCTCATCTTCCCACTTCTTTATAGAGTTTCGGAGCTTTGAATCGTCTCCCATGAATCTCACCTACTCTCACTAAACAAGAACTCTGCTATCAGCTGTTCAGCTACTGAATATGGATCCTCTTTTCGATTTGCAATCTTCTTAATTGCAGCTTCGTACTCAGGGCGACCTTCTAACTTTAGATATAATTCCCTAGTGAGTTTATATCTCATCAATTCGCGAAGTTCATCACGAGTGCGTTTCAGTCCTTTCTGCTCAAGTAGTCCGCTATCTTTCAAGAATTGAAAATGTTCCAAGATTTTATCAATAACCTCAGGCACTCCTTCGCCAGTCCGGCAGTTTGTCAGCATCACTGGTGGACGCCAAGCCTTCTCACGTGGGTCTATGTCCAACATAGCATTAATCTCTGTTACCTTCTTATCAGCACCAGGAAGGTCCATCTTATTGACAACAAAAATGTCTGCAATCTCCATGATTCCAGCTTTAATGGCTTGAATATCATCTCCACTCCCAGGGACATCGGTAACAATCACAGTATGAGCTATATCGATAATCTCAACCTCTGATTGTCCTGCTCCAACTGTTTCAACGAAGATGATTTCTTTTCCAAATGCATCAATAGCTCGAACTGTGTCAGATGTTGCCCTTGCTAGTCCTCCAAGATGTCCGCGAGTGCCCATACTCCGAACATAGACTTCTTTGTCCAAACTATGTTCTTGCATTCTAATCCTATCACCTAGAAGAGCACCTCCAGTGAATGGACTTGTTGGGTCAACGCAAACAATTCCAATAGTTTTGTCTTTTTTTCGAAACTCAGTTGTGAGTCTAGCGACAAGAGAACTTTTTCCTGATCCGGGAGGTCCAGTGACACCGATAATATGAGCTCTACCAGTGTGTTTGTACAACTTGCTGAGCGCGTCTGTGGCTTCAATATCTTCATTTTCAATGAGAGAGATAAGACGAGCTAGTTCTCTCCTTTTACCCTTCAACACACCTTTGACAAGTTCAGTCACAGCCACAGCTAATTCCTCAGATCTAAGAATTACAGCTTGACATTTGCCTTGATATACTCGACAATCTCATCTAGAGGAGTCCCAGGACCAAAAATAGCTGCTATTCCAGCCTTTTTCAGCTCAGGGATATCATCTTCTGGGATTATACCACCGCCTACAACAAGAATGTCTTCAATACCTTCCTCTTTCAAGAGCTCCATAATCCTTGGAAACAGTGCATTATGAGCTCCACTTAAAATACTGAGCCCAATACAATGTACACCTTCATCAAGAGCTGCGCTGACAATCATCTCCGGAGTCTGTCGGAGACCGGTGTATATGACTTCCATGCCCGCATCACGAAGAGCACGAGCAACAATCTTTGCGCCTCTATCATGTCCATCAAGGCCTGGTTTTGCTACAAGTACACGAATCTTCTTGGACGAACTCACAAGCCCACCTCAGGTTGATGTTTCGTTTGGTGAAGACCTTGGGAGTGATATAAAGTCGTTGATTTAGTGTGCTTTAGTCCTCCATGATGTGGACGACATTCTCACGACCTTCACGGAATCTTCTAACCAGTCCCCGTTCCTCTAAGTTGTTCAGAATGAGGCTGACCTTTGCTTGAGACATATCAAACTCAGTATACAAGTCCTTTTGTGGACAAGACCCACCCTTTTGTCGGATGACTTCCAAAACCTCCTCTTCTTCGGAGGTGACTCCAACAAATTTGACGGTCCCAATTCGTCTAAGCCGTTGGTATACTTTTGGACCACCTAGGGTAAGAACAACCCCCCCTATAACGCCTAGAACTGCAATCAATATAGATTCTACCAAAAATAAGCCCAATGGTGCGGATTGCACATTTGGAAACTGATACTTGATGATGAAAGCTCTCTCCTGTCCAACTTGAAGTGATTCGATATACCAAACAAATGCAATCGAAGAACCATCTGTATAATTTGAATTAGCAGCAGGAAATAATGGGACAACAGACTCTCGGGATAGTAAAGCATCTTGAGGAAGAACCGCAATGAATGTGAAATTAGAAAAATCTGTAAGTGGGCGTACATAAAAAACAAAGGTTTCCAAGTATCTACTCAAATCAAAGCTAAGTTCCCGGTCTTGCTGAAGATCTACTGCTTCAACCTCGACTTCTACCCATACTGATTCATTTTCTTCAAGAGGAGAATTAAGAAAGACAATAACCTCAGTATATCGGTTCTGAAGTTCGGTGTTAGAAGTGGTCGATGTGCCATTTGCTTGAGAGCTTATAATTTCTATATTAAGCGAATCAATTCTGAATGATATAGATGTGATGCTTGAAGACCCTTGATTGGTAGCTCTGGCACGAATTTTTAGTGTCGTTATCTCATCCAACGACATGATAGCTTTTATTTCAACAGGGTCGAGTTTCACATCCTGCAACTGTGCCAGCTGCACATCACCTCTAACTGGACAGACTAGCATAGTTGAGAGTAAAAGAATAGCAATTGTTAGCACTATTCGACGCACTTCTTCACACCACATTCTATTGAAAATACTTCACCATCAACTACCGTGTCAGATTTTACTCATTGATAAGACTTCTTTTGGGATGTAATTGGTGGGTAGTGGTAATAACCACTACCCTGGGGTTTACGAGAGAGCTATTTTTTCCGGACAAGTATGATTAGTACTGCAATTAGTGCAATTCCACCAATACCCGCCACGAGGACAAAGTCAATTGGGGTTCCAATTGAAGGAGCACCTTCAGGATACAGACCGATTGATGGATCATGTAAGAGGGTACCATCGTCGAAGTATGGATATGCCAGGTAGACAGCAACGCCATCACCTCGGGGGACATAGGATACTCCAACATCAACAGCCTCAGTTTCACCGCCAGGCCATGTGATTGTTGCAGTGTCCAACCAGCTGAAGAACCCCTGAGCAACATCGGTGTCATAGTCTATAAAGTCCATTCTCTGGCATTCATTTCCACTCATGCTTTCGAAACGGGTTTCGTTTCCACCAGTTGTAGTCCAGTTCATATCTGAGTCAAATGTGACATTACGAAAACGTTCACGTGTTTCCATTCTATGACGATGAAGGTTTTGTGTGCCTGTAGCTTCATTTTCTCGTAGGAGAGTTTGAATAGCTACGCTAGAGTCTTCACTACTGAATGGAAAGTTACCAATTTCGATGTCTATTTTCATCTCAGACTTTCCAGCTACTGTATAGTTGAAATGTACGCCATGGTCATCTGATACTTCACCAGTGTAATCGTAAAGGTAGATATGAGCCCAAATTTGTAGAGTCACATCAGCGAATCTCTGGATATGACCCATTCCATCGAGAGCAGCAAGGGGCGCGCCTGGCATCATTGAGCTTCGGACACCGGATTTTGTGTACTTCAGCCAGACTTCAGTTGTTACACCATTGTCTTCAATTGCACCAGAATCAAGAGTCCATTCGAAAGCTGAGAGTGGTGCAAAGTAGAGATATTCATTCGACTGATATACTCCATCATCATTCAGGTCTTCAAATTCAACCAACATAACAAAACTTGTCGAAAATCGAACATGTGCACCATCTTCATCGGCAGTATACCAAAAGTGAAAAGCTGGTGTTTCTGCATTTGCCATGATCGTGATGATATCGGTATTCACCCAGACTGATCCATCACTCATTCGTCCGTGGTCAGGCATGCCATGCATTGAAT
>JAEORI010000144.1 GCA_016840965.1 Candidatus Thorarchaeota archaeon
ATCGACATGGTTGCCCTTGATGCGACAAACCAAGTTCCACAAACACAAGCTTTCCTCGATAAACTTGAGCCAATCATAGCAACAACTGAAGCTGAGCTTGTGTATCAGATGGTGACTCCAGGAATATACTTCTGAGATCAACTCACCGTTGTCACACTTACAAATCCTGAGGTTGTCACATGGCAAGAACACTGCATTGAGATTGTTATGGATTTGGAGAATCATGAAGGAATGACGAATTCATCCGATACTACTTGTGCGAATGTTCTTGTTGCAATGTCAGCAGATGCAGTACTCTTCGAAGACCTATTCATTGGTACCATCAATAATGTTAGAAGATATGCATCCCCATTAGACTTTCTAGTTCCGATTGCAATTGGTAGTGGATTAGTGATTGCCTGTATAATCATCATAGTAGCAATGAAGAGAAGATAGGGAATAACAGAGGACTCTACGGTTTTTGAAGCGTATGTTTGTTTAGAGAATGAGAAGTGGAGCCGGCTCTGGGATTTGCACCCAGGTAGAACAGCTCTGCAGGCTGTCGCGTAAGCTTCTCCGCCAAACCGGCTCAGTAAATGGTTCAGGCACTTTAGTAGTTTTAAGGATGTCGGCAAAAGTGGCAGGTATTTTTCAAACTCCTCAGTATAAAGAAATCTACCTGATTTTTGAGAACCCGTTCTTCCAGAAACTTCCCTACCTTTTCACACTTTCGAACACTAGTGAATTCTACAGACATATTTATATGGAAATGTTCAACGATTCAGTTCGTACTAAATCGTACCGTTCAGCTAATACTAAATGGTCGGAATGAGAGATGAAGTCCGAGAAAGCTACAATGGATGAAGTTAGGAAGATCCTTTACACTTACTGGCATGAACTAGATTTCTTTAGTAAGAAGGAGTCTACAAATATCGGACAGGTACGTCAGTCAGAAGTAAAGTGGTTTATCATCAAATTCATTCGTGATGGAATTGAGGATGGATTTGGCAAAGAAAATAACCTCTCTCGTAGACATGCATTTTCTGCCAAGGAACTGCATGAAGCATATATCAATAACACTGCAGGTGAGAGATGTTCTCTTTCCAACTTTCATTTTCACATTAAGAGCTTGGTAGAACATGGATATCTAATGGAAGTTGCCAAAATCCTGGAAGGCCGCCACTATACAACATACTATGGACGAACTTCGATTGCATTTATTGATCAATATGATGACCCTCTTCAATCAAAACTGGACCAAGGTTTCTTTGATCCTTTGAAGAGAGTGATAAAAGACATGAATCCAGACCTAGAGTTCGATCATATTAGCCAACTTGTGGATAATAATCTATCAGCTATACGTGATTTCTATAGTAGGCTTATTTCATGGATTGAGGTAAAATACGCCCATCTCTACAAATCGAAGATTGATTTAGATATGTTGATGAATATTGTCGGACATTATTCTTTCTTCCACAAAGACCTCAATAAAAGCTCAAAGGAAATTGCATCTCTACTTGATCTTGATAAGATCATGAGATATGAACAATACGAATTAGGTTAGGAGGAATCGAAAGTTGAAAGCAGCAATTATCAGGAAATATGGACCACCGAATGTGCTAGTTTTAGAAGAAATAGAGAAACCTAGTATTCAGGATAATCAAGTGTTGATAAAAGTCCACGCAACATCTGTGAACGCAATGGATTATAGAATGAGAGGTGCAATCGCACCAATTTGGCCCTTTGGAAGATTAATGATGGGTCTAAAACCATCAAAAGAAGAAATCTTGGGCAACGAAGTGGCAGGAGAAATAGTTGAGATTGGTAGTAATGTAACCAAGTTCAAGAAAGGAGATAAGATATTCGGATGTGTTCATAGATCGTATGCAGAATATGTCGTCTGCACGGAAAATGCAATGATAACAACAATGCCACCTGGCATGAGTTATGAAGAAGGAGCGTCAATTGGATTTGGAGGAATAACATCGTTAGACTTCCTCAAAACACGGGCAAATATTAAGAAAGGACAAAGCGTGCTCATTAATGGTGCCTCCGGAGGGGTTGGTGTATATGCTGTACAACTAGCTAAATATTTTGGTGCTCACGTTACAGGAGTCTGCAGCACAAAGAACATTGAACTGATAGAATCATTGGGTGCAGATAGAGTGATTGATTATACTGAAGACGATTTTACAAAAGAAGATGAAACATACGATATAATACTTGACGCAGTGGGGAAGAGTTCTTTCTCAAAATGCAAGAAACTACTTCGAGAAGATGGTATCTATCTATCAACTGTGCCCTCATATCGGCTCCTTCTGCAAATGCTTTGGACTTCAAAGATTGGAAAAAAGAAGGCGATATTTGGAATAGCAAGTGGTGATGACAATTTGCATTTACTCAAAGAGCTTATACAGTCAAATGAATTGCGTGTAGTTATTGATAGGACCTATCCCTTTGAGCAGATTGCAGAAGCTCATGCATATGCGGATCAAGGGCACAAAGTGGGTAGCGTTGCGATTTCAGTTTACCCAGAGGAAGTGATTCAATGAGTGATTCAGCTAAGAATACATGCGCTGCAAAGGAGCTAATGAATGGCATGAAGGCAAGCTGTTCACAAGCAATCTTCGCTACGTTTGGTCCCTACATGGGAGAAAAGGGAGTTGATGTCGAAACCTGTATGAAGATTGCATCTGCCTTCGGCGGGGGAATAAATCTTACCGGTAATGTCTGCGGGGCTTTGACGG
>JAEORI010000145.1 GCA_016840965.1 Candidatus Thorarchaeota archaeon
CCCCTTTGGAACATTCGGATTTTCCTTTGATGTTTCAATCAAAATCTGTTCTACTAGCTGTGGAACTGGTTCCAAGTCTGGTGATCTTGTGTATAGTCCTAGATGAATTTTGTCGAATATTTTCTTTGATGAATTTGCCTCTGCCACAAAGATGTTGAAACTATCTGGAGGTCCATCCGTGCTAACCACCACCACTCCACCTAAAGTTTCATCTACTTTTTTTATGTTCAACATTGTCCAGTAACCATCAATATGGCGATCAAGATCCTCAACATGACCTTTAAACTGATCTTCCCGGTATGCCTGGAAATAGTAATTCTGATACGCTACAACGCTTGGAACCTCGTAGTGCAGTATCTTCTGCATCTCAGCTGAAGCTTGAAAAACTCCCTCATAGCTATTACTATCTAGTAGCTGCTCCCCCCATATATCAAACGTACTATTGGAGAATCCAGAAGGATTGATACTAATATCATCAGCATATTCCGAACCGAACTCAGTAACCAACCAGCAAATACCGTAGTCAGAGTAATCTCTCTCTCGCAGTACCATGTTGAATTGCGAAAATGGATTAAACGATTTCAGCCAACTTTGATATCCAGTTGTCATAACATCTACATGTAGCATCTCAAGAGCTTGTCTAGCAATGCTTGCAACCTTCTGATTGTCATTCGTTTCACTGTAACCCAACTTTATAGTGAATGACTCTCCATTCGGTGTATTTCTAAATCCTGTGGCTGGATTAATTGTGAAATTCAGTTTATCTAGTATAGCATTTCCAATCTCAACTTCACTCTCATACCAATGAGAATCTAACACATCCTCAATACAAAAGGGATTGATATATGGAATCATAGAATCGTGTTCTTTCGAATATCCATCCAATTCGGTTGTTACTTGGGTTTTTGAAAATGCGTAGGAAAAAGCCCGTCTGAAGCCAGTGATATTGAGAGGGTACACACGACAATTGAAGGTAATGCTCCCATATCCATTTCTTAGAAATTGGTGGATGGAAATATCCGGGTGTGCTTCCAGCACTGATTTGTAGGTGATACTATTAGAGAATGAGGAATCAATGTCTGTATAGTCTGATTGGAGTGCAAGTATTCTCATATCCGGATCTGGTATAATTACGTAAACGAGTTTGTCAATATAGGGTTCTGTTTCTGCATCGTCATAACCCTCCGAGGTTGCGTGAGTTGTTTGATGACAAGACACGATTAGAAATACAACTAGAAAGATTGCAACCCATCTAGTCCTCAAACAATAACCTCCGACAATGTAATTGCATTATGTCGAACCTTATTGTTTTGGTGTTCCGAGCAACACAAAGACAATAATACATCAAAACTTATTTTTCACGCTATTACAAAACCCTAAAAGGGAAATGCAATCCATTTTTTACGACCTACAGGGGTTCAAAAGCTGACTGCTGTGATTTTAACTTGCAGAACGAACCCTCTTCCAGGCAGGCTATCATCGATGGACGAAGATAATCCCCCTAATCGAGGTGGATCATATGAGCAACGACAATGTAGAGAATGGAAGTTTCTCCATTATGGCATTGGAGAGTGGTATCGTCTACACCACTCTGGAAGAAGCCCCTGAAGAACCCTTGCTCATTGAGATAATTGGAATACGACCTGATGATTTAGCCAAGATTTCTAAGCATTTTGAGATTGATTTAGAAGACCTTCAAGATGTTCAAGATCTTGACGAGAGACCTCGCCTACAGATTGAAGACAAATTTACAATGATGCTGTTCCGCGTGCCTGTAGACCTCAGTGTACAGGAAAGAGAGTATTCTACCAATCCTATTGGCATATTCACAAATGGACGAGACATTATTGTAATTCAAAATGATGTCGTTCCACTGCGAAGGAAAAGATTGCGAAAGAAAGTGCAGTTTGGAACAACAGCGTCTGAAGTCATCTATCGCTGGCTTGAGGTTATTATACACTCATTCGAATACACACTTGATGTAATTGAGGCAACCATCAATAAAACTGAAGAGGATATCATGAGCGACATCTATCCTTCTCAACTTGAATGGTTTTTCCAGCTCTCTCGTGATGCAATATTTATCGAGACCTCTCTCAAAGCAAACATGAAAGTCCTGCGACGCCTTATGCGATTCAACGTAGTTGGTCGTATGATACTTGATGAGGATCGACTCGAGGAACTTGAGGTCGACTTACAGCAACAGGTTGAATTGAGTGCTATCTATAGGGAACTGATTGCAAACGCGATGAGTGCATACGACAGTATTGTGAGTCACAATCTGAATCGTGTCATCAAGACACTGACATCCATTTCACTTCTTGTCACTGTTCCCACCTTGATTGCTAGCATTTACGGAATGAATGTGGGATTGCCATTCCAGGAAGAAACTCTAGCTTTTATCTTTGTCATAATAATCAGCCTAAGTATAACTCTCCCAATGCTTGTTATCCTTAGAAAGAAAGGTCTAGTCTAACCCTCAAGCATTTCCACCAAAATTCTGTACAAAGAATCGGACTTATTTATTAGTGGGTTAACAAATTAAACCATGAAAATTGCTGTTCTCACTAGTGGCGGCGATAGTCCTGCAATGAATGCGGCTCTTCGTGCAATAACTAGGGTTGGAATTTATCGCCATTGCGAGGTTTTTGGTGTTTATGGTGGATTTCAAGGAATTCTAGAAGAGCATATCCACGAGCTAAACTCCCGATCTGTTTCTAGAATACTACACCGAGGAGGGACAATCCTAACAACTGGTAGGTCTGAAGAGTTCAAGACTGAAGCTGGACTGAAAAAAGCAACCAAAATATTGTCAGATCGTGGCTTTGATGCATTAATTGCTATTGGAGGGGATGGTACAATGCGTGGACTAAATGAACTTGGAAACCATTGGAATGGTCGATTGATTGGATTACCTGGAACCATTGACAATGATCTTTCAGGAACAGATTATACAATTGGTTTTGACACAGCTGTGAATAATGCACTAGAAGCCTTGGACAAGATTCGAGATACAGCTGAAGCATTTTCACGTATTTTCCTTGTTGAAGTGATGGGTCGTCATGCAGGATTCATTGCATTTCATGTAGGTTTTGCCACTGGTGCATCAGCAATATTGATGCCCGAAACAAAAACAACAATTGAGGAACTAGCTCAGAAAGTTAATGCTGCACGGGCACGGGCAAAATCAAGTGTTCTTGTGGTTGTTGCTGAAGGTGATGAGTTAGGAAATGCTGATACGATAGGAAAGGCGCTATCAGAAAAAATAGGTGAGAAATGCAGAGTTTCGGTTCTTGGTTATATACAGCGCGGAGGTAATCCAACTCATTTCGATAGGATTCTCGCAACTCGTCTTGGAGCATATGCAATTGAATGTCTCCTGGGTGGAATGCATGGTGGCATGGTTGGAGAAGTCGATGGTAACCTAATCATGACTCCTTTTGAGGATACATGGACAATAAAGAAACCACTTGATCAATGGATGCTAGGGCTCCTAGATGAATTATCAAGCTAGCACTCGGCAGACTAATACGCAGGTACGCATAGATAATGAATGGAGGTCGAGGAATTGGTCTTCAAGTACCTTGCAGATTATCATCTTTGGGCTGGATGGAAGATGCGGGAAATTCTAAGCGGGTTAGATGCTGAAGATTTCTCGCAAGAGGTCTTTGGAACAAGTCCTCGGGAACTTGTGCAACACATTATCTTGGCTTTAGAAACCTGTTTTTATTTCATCGAAAATGAAAAAGATAGTTCAGTCTTTGATAGGGTCAAAAGACTTCCGCGACAGGAACTGCTTAAACGTTGGGAAGTTCTCGACACAAGACTCAGCCATGCCATTGAAGAGATACCTCAAGACAAGATAATGGTCAAGCATATCAGAGAAGAGCCATTTGAGATTGATGTTTTGGATTTCTTCCTGCAATATCTTCTACACACCACTCATCATCGGGGTCAACTTGCTAAAGTCCTGAGTGGCATGGGTTTGGAGGTTCCAGGTACCGATTATCTTATGTTCTTTGGAGAGCATGTATGATTCAGTTGGAGATAATGGAATCTTCAAGACCTTCTTAATTCAATGGATGAGTTAGCCTTCTTTTTAAAATAGTATTTCTTGCATGTGAACACAAATCTCTAATTCGAAGACTTTAACTAGCCTTACGCTTTACGGCACTTTAAGGTGGTATTTCGTGGACATAACAAAATCCCTAAACTGTAGGGAATTGAGGGACTGCGATGTTGTTGATTCAAGTGGTCAGAAGGTTGGCCATATCAATGATATGACATTCACATTTGATGGCCAATTGAAGCTTGAGCAGTTTATCCTTGCTGGTTCCGACTGGGAGGAGTTTCTTGAATCTATCAAAATGAAACCTGACAAAGATCCACTGTTCGATGCATCCATGATTCGCCGGATTGGTGACAAAGTTCAACTCAAATCGAATGTTAATGCGTTGAAGACAACACTCGATAAAGGTGCGATACCAAAAGGAGAGATTCGATGGTCTGAGTTATCTAAGAAACACATTGTTGACAAGGACGATGTAGCAGTAGGAAAAGCTGTTGACATCGATTTTGATATTGATGGTACCGCCGCCCTAACTGTGGGTGGGGGCGTTGTAGAAGAAACCCTTGAGAGAATTGGTCTGAAGGATGATATCGACATCATTGTACCAGCAGAAACAATTGAGTCAATTGCCGAAAAAATCAAACTCAATGTATCAAAAGACGAACTTAAGCTTACAATGGATGAAGCACTCGAGAGTCCCGAAATTCGTGCAGCAAAAGACAAGAAAGATGTAGATCGAAACGTTATGAAAGTACGTTTGTTTTACCGTCCAAGGTGAAAAACTCCTAGAATATTATTACAGGTGCAGCCGCCCGCCTAGATAGCTGATATTATAGATTCCATAAATCGACAAAATTCAGAATTGGCATGTGGAATGGTTGCGAATACAAAAAACTCCATCCATGACGTTACCAAATATGCAGTGGTTCTTCTTCCTCAATCCATAAATCCTTATCATCCCGAAAATCGAAATTCATTCTCGAAAGATGTTTCTTGATATTTTCTGCCTCAGCTTTTCTAGATTGGTCGTTGAGAAGCATTAATCGTAAGTGATGTAATGTCCTAGCAAGTCTTGGATTTAGTAATTCAGGAGCTTTCTGTAGTAACTGTTCCCAAATATTCCGTGCCTCTTTCAACACTTGTTCAGCCTCTGGTAACTTCTTAATCTTATACAGGAGAATTCCAAGGTTGTGAAGAGATGAAGCCAATCCCAGTTGATACATCTCAGGAGATTGATTGACAAGTCTTCTTCTAATTCCAATTGACTCTCTGAGTGACTCTTCTGCATCGGAAAATTCGTTCATGTCTGCAAGGAGGATACCTTGGTTGCTAAGTGAGATTGCTAGTATCGGTTCATAGAACTGCGTTTCGATTTCAACAAATTGCTTCTGAATCTCAACGGCTCCTGAGAGATGCGAATAAGCTTCCTCAAGCATACCCGACTCTCTAAGAAGCAATGAGTAATTGTTGCGCGTGAGTGTCGCATCATATTGAAACTTTCTTGGGATAAGTTGTGTGATTTCTTTAAAGATCTCTAACGATTCTTGATAGAGTCCTCTTGCTTTTCCCAATTGTCCAACCTTTCTGTGTGCGATGGCTAGATTACCCAGAGAATGAGCATGGTCGCGTTTCGAATAACATGGGTAAGCATTTTGCTGTGATTTAAGAATGGTTAGAGCATCTTCAAGCAAATTCTTAGCTTTGGACACTTTGTCTACAGATAGATAGAATGCGCCAAAGTTATTCAATGCCTGTCCCAATAGGTATTCCATACCAGAATAGAACCAAGATTCATTTCTATGTGCTTTAATGATTTTAATCGTTTCATTCATCTCTCTCTCTGCATCTTCCAGTTTGAGGGTCTTTCTGTAAAAAGCCAATGAAATCCACATTATATTCTGTGCTAGAGTAATTGTAGCATCATATGGATATTCTTCTTGCTTGGCCATTTCTCGGAGTAAACTCTCAGCTCTGGTGATGGCAGATTTTGCCCTAGAGGTGTTTCCACGGATTATTAGATATGCAGCTTGGCTGAACAGCTGGTCAAATAATGATAAATTGTAGGCGCTTGGTTCCTCCTTGGCTAGCTTTTCAATCATTTGTAGCGAATCATTTAGAATTTCCTCAGCCCTACTAATCTGACCAGTAAACCATAGAAAATTATGGTACCAATGTAGAGCATTTGAAAGTCGCCATCCGTAGGCATTATTATCTAATTCATTGAGCTCTTCTCTCTTTCTGATGGCTTCACGATATAGTTCGTCTGCCTTATCCACTCTTCCTAAATGCCACAAGTTCAAAGCCAAGTTGGCGCTCATCGCAGCTAGAACAGCCTTAAAATGGGCATTATTTGGATCATGGGTGCATAATTTTCGTTGGAGTTCTCATGCTTCTTGATAGCTCCTTATTCTCTGCTCGATATCTACCTGCATCGAAGCATAGTTATTTAGTGCCCAAGGCAACTTTTCTTGATTCTTGACTTGTCTGTAGATTTCGATTGCTTCTTGAACAAGTGATAGCCCCTCCTCTCTTCTATTTAGAAGATTGCCAAGATTATACCCAAACAAAGCTAGTGTATTTGCTAGATTCTCAAGATTCTCTTCTAAACCTGTTTCTGCCAATTGCCTTTGAATCTCAGCTGCACGAATAAAATATTCTTCGCCCTCATTGTATCTAGCAGTCCTAAACAGGACATCTCCCAAGACTTCGAAGTAAATACCGAGACTGACAGCATTATTTGCATCATCGTCCTTGGTTATTTCTTCAATGACTCTAACTGCATCTCTAATCGCTGATTCAGCCTCAGCATATCTGGCTTCAACATACAAAGCCCAACCTAACATACCTTGATGCTCTGCCTTACCTCTCACTGTCCCAAATGATAGGTTCCTCAGGATTTCAAGAGCATCTTTGGCGGAATCTCTCCGAATGAGCCTAAAGATGATGTTCTTTGCTCTCTGGATTGCTTCCTCCTCAGAATATAGAGCCTGAACGGATAAACCCATTCCAAGGAGGGATGGATCATGTTCTTCTTCTGATTCCCTTGTAAGTAGACTGGAAACCTCGTCACCTAAGAGGGTTAATTGCTTTCCTAGTTCAGTTCTAACCAGCTCTTCAGCAAGATCGTGTAAAACGAATGTATTATCACTACGTATTACAACAAAGCTTAGTCTTCTCAGACGGTCCCAACTGTCAGGAGTCATTTCTGGAGCAATGATTCGCATGATTCGCTCATTGAAATACGGGACTATACCTGCTCGATTGATTAGATTGTGTAATCCCTTCGCTTCGCTGAATAATCTTCTCCATACTTTCAATCTAACCTCAGCAAGGGTATCTGCCCGTAAATCTTCAATTTCTGATATAGATAAATCACTAGTGTTGATCGTGTCGCAAATTGCATCACTCACAAACGGATTTCCACCGCTGACACTCACAATCTTCTCTTGCAGTTTCTGGTCTGTGACATTCTGGAGTTCGAGCATCTCGTAGCAG
>JAEORI010000146.1 GCA_016840965.1 Candidatus Thorarchaeota archaeon
CCGCATGTATCGATTGACGAAGAGAACATTAGATTCCTCATCCTTGATGTATACCGGGCCTGGCATGTTATCTGCAAAAGCCGTGAAGCGGTCTCTGAACTCTTGAAGTTCTTGCTCTGTCCTCCTGCGTTCAAGAATCGTTGAGAACATTCCTGCAATTGTGGCAAAGACGGTTCGTTGTTCCTCTTCAAGAGGTTTGGTAGACCTCGCAGCAATGTTGATCACGCCCAGGAGAGTATCTTCAGACCCTATGATTGGCCAAAAGATTAGTGCATGAATTCCCAGTTCTCTCGCCCTTGTCATCCTATCTGCACTTTCTGGTGATTTATCAATATCTTCTGTAAAGAGTGGTGATCTCGTGCGAGCGGTACGAGCAACAAGGTAATTTGGATCATCAAGTTGAACTACTTCAGCAGTTCCTCCTGGTTCTATACCGTATGATGCAATCAAATCTAGAGAATCAATTATTGGATTATAGAGTCTTATTGTGCCTAAATCAAAACCAAGAGTTTCAACTAGCCCTTTTAGAATCTGATTGCACAATTCAGGAATATCTGCAGTACTCAATGCCGCCTCTGCAACCACACTGTATGCCTTTCGTTCAGTAGATAGCGTTTCCTTTGAGAGTTCGTCACCTGTGACATCAACACTATATGCAATTACATACTTCTTCTTGTTGATTTCTGCGAGGTTGGAAGTTATTTCCAATACAACTGTTTTTCCCTCATCATTCACGAAACGGAACCGGTTTTTGTCAGCCTTTTTCTTCCCTGAGCTTAGATCAAAGAAACCTGATATAGCCTCTTTACGGTTCTGTGGTTCCAATACTTGTGCAAGTTTAGTGATTTCTAGCCCGACAGCTTGCTCAGACTTGACTCCGACGGCTGAAGCAAGTGCTGAATTTGTATAGACTATTTTTCCATCGTGAATGACGATGACTCCTTGAGGTGAAGAATCAAATAACAATCTAAGTATATCACAATCGATTCCTGCCTCTGTATTTTGAGGACTGTTCAACTCGGTCACCAAATGAACCCGCGAATCTTTATTCAAAAAAGGTTTGGTTGGAACCAAAAGTTGCGTAGAAATGGGCAAAAATACGAAATGTACATATTAGTACATCAATGAACACTAATGCACAATGCTTATAAGTGCCTTTGAACCGGCGAATACAATCGTTTCCGAGTGTGGAGATATGATACGAGTGTGCCTTGGCCAATGGCTTTTGGGTCCTGCGGGGCCCGTTTAGTCTGTTCGCCATATGGCACAGTAACAGTATCTATCTATTCTTTCGAACTGATAGTTGCGAGCTTAATTCATTTTAAGAATATTCAGCCTCTCTCCAGTGTTTGCAGTTCAGAGGATACTCCATACTCGGATTCGGCTCTTTTACGGAGAATATAACATGAAGAAAGAACATGCTAGAATCCAGTTGGATGTTGAAGACACACCGAAGGAATTCCTTAACATCCTACCACATCTTAAGAATCCTCTTCCGCCACCAATCAATCCAGCAACTGAAGAGCCAGTCAGTCCTGAAGCTCTCCTTGCCCTATTTCCAGCAGAATGCGTTAAGCAAGAGGTCGCTACGGAAAAAACTATCCCTATGCCCTCAGAGGTTCGAGAGATCCTGATGAGGTCAGGTCGACCTACACCCTTGCAGAGAGCGATTGGATTTGAGAGGGCTCTGAAGACTCCATGTCGCATATATTTCAAGCGAGAAGATGTTTCACCAACTGGTAGCCACAAGCTGAATACTGCGGCTACTCAAGCCTATTATGCCAAAAAAGAGGGCATCGAACGGATGGCTACCGAGACAGGCGCAGGACAGTGGGGCAGTGCAGTTGCACTTGCCTGTGCATATTTTGAGCTTGAGGCTATGGTCTACATGGTTCGAATAAGTTACGAGCAGAAACAATATCGAGGTACGCTGATGCGGACCTATGGTGCTAAGATAGTACCGAGTCCATCTGACCTGACTGAATTTGGACGTAAGCTTAGGAAAGAGCATCCAGATCATCCAGGGACCCTAGGTATAGCTATCAGTGAGGCACTTGAAGACACGGTTAACCATGAGAACACTAAGTATACTCTAGGTTCTGTTCTGAATTTTGTCCTCCTACATCAATCTGTGATAGGACAAGAAACAATTGCGCAACTTGATAGTGTTGATGATACTCCAGATTATGTCATTGGCTGTGTGGGTGGTGGTAGTAACTTTGCCGGAATTGCTTATCCGTTCATGGTTAATGACCGATTCCGAGATACGAAGTTTATTGCTGCTGAACCCATAGCCTGTCCATCTCTGACAAAAGGTGAGTACCGATACGACTTCGGTGACACCGCAGGACTTACTCCAAAATTAAAGATGCACACTTTGGGCGCTGATTTCACTCCTCCCAAGATTCACGCAGGTGGTCTTAGATATCATGGCGTTGCTCCATCAATCAGCGCCCTTGTTTTAGAGGGGCGTATCATACCCAGAGCTTTCAACCAGTTTGATGTGTTGAATGCCGGAGTACTCTTTGCGAAATCTGAAGGTGTCGTGCCTGCTCCAGAGTCAGCCCATGCGATAAAAGCAGTAATTGACATAGCGCTTGAAGCTAAAGATAAGAATGAGCCAAGTACAATTGTCTTCAATCTTTCAGGCCATGGTCACTTCGATATGGGCGCCTATGGTGCTTTACTGGATGGCACACTGAATGGCGATATTCCAGAGGGACTCCCCCAAGCCCCCCTTGTGCAGGGCAAGTAAGGCAAAGACCGCTGCTTTATGCAGCGGTACCCTCCTTTTTTCTTTTTGAAAGATTTAGCATGTTAGCTAGGGCTTGAGCTGCTCTTTGAGGACTCGAGTAGAATGGAATTCCCGATGCCTCAAGCACGTTGTATCCAGGTGGTTTTCTGGAATCTGGTGAGGCAAGTATACTGATGACCGGTTTAGAGACCTTAGTGGATGCCTCTATGATCTCATCGATTGGCACTCCACCTCCAATTCCTTCCTGATAGTTTGGAGAGAACACAATCATGACTGCGTCAAACTGGTCTTCTTTCAGGATTAGCTTGAACGCATTTGCAAAGATTGTGGGATTCGCCCATCCTTGCGCTAGGAGGTCCACGGGATTCTTGATTGGAATTTCAACTGGCATGTTCAGCATTGATTGAATCTCCATTGCCACTTCCTTTGTTGGAAGAGGTAATTCAATTCCATTCAATTCCAATGTCTGAGCAGCTACCAAAGCGATACCTAGTGTATGGGTTACTATTGCTACTCTATTGCCGCTAGGACGGTGCTTGCATGTCGAAATCATATGTGCCGTATCAATCATCTCTCCGACTCCTGCAACCTCAATGGCACCTGATTGTCTTATTGCTGCACTATACAAGTCTGCATTCCCAGCTAGGCTACCTGTGTGACTCAAAGCAGCCTCTCTTGATGCTGGTGTCTTCCCTACCTTGAAGATGATGACTGGTTTCAATGGTGTTGTCTTTTTTAGCTCCTCGGTCATTTCTCTCGCATACTCAGTCCCTTCGATGAAGAGACAAATCGATTCTGTTTCTGGATCTTGTCTGAGATATTTCAACATATCATGAAAGTCTATGTTTACTCGGTTTCCAACGCTCGCGAATTTAGAGATGCCTAATTCCACATCGGCCGCTCTATAGATCATCAGCCCTGTGACACCACCACTTTGGCTCACCATTGCTACTGATCCACCCTTCATAGGAGTCGGGTGTGGGAAAAATGTAGCATTCAGATTGATGCTGGGATTTCCTGCACCCAGACAGTTTGGTCCAATTACAGCAATGTGTCCTGCATCAGCTACTTCCTTCACCTTTTTCTGATGCACTTCCCCTAGCCCGCCAAGCTCCTTGAAACCAGCAGAAAAGATGATTGCCCCCTTCACGCCAACCTCTGCACATTCTGTCAGGGTTGGAAGGATTTGCTGTGGACCAAGAGCAATCATAGCTAAGTCAATTTCTTCCTCAATATCAATGAGAGATGCATAGCACTTCTCACCTCGTATTGTTTTGATTCGTGGATTTACTGGGTACACATCTCCCTTGTAATCCTTTAATGCCAATAGAGCAAGTGCACCTAGTTTATCTGGTTTGTCAGATGCACCGACAACTGCTACTACTTTGGGATTGAACAACTTGTCAAGCGAGTCATTTTTCCATTTCATGACGTGACAGCACCTTCCTCAACAGAACGAAGGAGGTCTCTTACCTTCGAAATGATTAATCCTGAAATCTTCTTCCGTGTGTCCTCATACCCCGTCAATCCAATGATTGGGACATCCTTTTCCTCCGCTTTAGAAATCATGTACTCTTGTATGGCTCGGGTTGCCTCAAACTCCTTGTTTCGAACATTAATGTCATCTGAGACCGTCTTCAGTTTTCCGATGTCGTGCTTACTAGCGAACATTGCTCTATGAGTTTCAGTGTCAGGATTAATGAGAATTTCAATGACACCTGGACTGAGACTTTGAAGCATCCCAGGTTGAATATGCACCCCCTCGATAACTGCAATCGCTCCTTCCTCTATCACCCTCTTTGTTACTGTGCTAATATGAATTGACAAAAGCTCACACTGTGCGAGAAACCCTCTAACAACTGGACCAAGATCTGGGGGGCCTGTCATTCGATATTTGTGGGCTTGGTAAGTATGACTAAACATCTCTGGATACTGCTCTTCACTCATCATTCCTCGTAGAACCTGTCGAATAGTATCCGTGCTGATAAATCTAGTAGCAGACAAATCGTGCATAAGCTCGAGTGCGATTAAAGACTTACCAGTTGCTGAA
>JAEORI010000147.1 GCA_016840965.1 Candidatus Thorarchaeota archaeon
AAAGACAGTGTTGCCCTGAGTGGCTAGTAGTTTGGTCATTCTTAGAAGATGACTTCCCTCTGCTGGAGAAAGTTCAACATCAGGATCGGTAATAATCAATATGTCTGAGGACTTCTTTGCCCCCTTTTTCTCAGAATCAGCAACCAAACTCTGAAGAGTCAAGACCCTTTCGGATTTTCCGAAACGACACTTCTTTGCTATGCCTGGAAGATATTGTTGTGTGCCGGTCGCGACTATGATTGCTCCATAGTCTTGTGTTGTAAATTTGTCCTCAGAGTCCTTCCAAGTAACTTCGTATGACCCCATTTGTCCATTAATCTCGTTTATAGATCCCTGAACTCGCTCCACTCCAGAAAGCGCTTTGCGAAGAGCAGAAAACGTTTGATTTAGTGTGTCATTGTCACTCATGAAGAAGTGGTCATTGTGGTACTTTTCATCACTCTGTCCTAGAGGCTCTACAAGAGTAACACCGACTCCTAGTTTCTTAAGGTCAATAGCAGCTTGCAGCCCAGCGATTCCGCCCCCAATAATGAGAACTCTTTCAGTCATATTCTCGTTGAACTCAGTTGCTGATTCCATATAGTCCAAGTGTACAGATGCATCAGTCAACAGAACTATCGCCTTGCTAGTAGCAGATTTACTATCCTCCGGATGAGCCCAAGCGACATGTTCTCTGAGAGGGACAAAGGAAATCAGATTGCGCATCAGTTTCTGTTTCACCGGGATGCCAATGATTTGCGAACTGCATGCTCCAATCGCTACTCCGTCATCATCTGACACACTCAGTCTAAGCTTAGAGAGACCATCATCAAGACACAGGTAGTCTAAAGTTTCAAATGTATCGAATGTTTTTGCGAGTTCATTTTTAATCATGGAGAAGTCCAAAGTCTTGTTGAGTGTGTTATTGCAGGTGCAGAGAAACAGTTTCTTCATTTAGGCACCTCCCTCTAGGTCTAAATATACCTGCAATGCCACAGAGTTTGCCTCAGTAAAACTGGTAGGGATGTCAGTAGGTCCAGTGGATGTGCCACATGCGTAGATTCTTTTTGCAGAGCTTTGTCGAGAAACGAACCCATTTTTGTCGAGGATATCTCCGAATTCATTCCTATCAGAGGCAAGGGCAACGAGCGGGGAAGCTAGTACAACCAAGTCAGATTCAAGCTCTAGTCGCTTTTTCGACTCAGTATCTTCCACAATGGTCACTGGGGATTCTCCTCGAACCACGACTTGGTCAGGTTTTCCTCGCACGAACTGAACACCAAGATCTCTAGCGAGGGTGATATAGTGCTGACTGTGTAAGGGAACTCGTAGATCCATGTAGCATAGAGTCACATCAATACCTGAATTTCTCAACATTATTGCATGTTTGAGACTATATGTACAGCAGGCTTGAGAGCAGTACTCGACTGCATTCAAATCCCTACTCCCAGCACAAAGTATCATTGTAACTGAGTTTACGGATTTTCCTGATGCTGTAAGAACTACTCCATTAGTAGGACCAGTGGAATCAAGAAGCCGAGCGAGCTCTCTTTGAGTTAATACATCTTGGCATTTACCATATTCGTATCCTGGCAAGTCAACTGGATTTCTTTCTTCAACGCCAGTAGCAATGACCACTGCATCAGCAGTCACAGTGCGACTTGTTGATTTCTGTTCGAGATTGATAGCACCTACTCCACAGACCTCGACGCATTTACCACATTTTGTACAAGATTCCATGTCAATAACTGGGACAAGAGGAACAGCCTGCGGAACTGGTCTATAGATAGCTTTTCGCGTCCGTCTTTTGAGATTCAGCTCATCTGGAACTTCAACATCACACACCTTGATACATTCAAGACACACAACACAGCGGTCAGATGAAACGTATCTTGGTTGAGATCGTAGTGATATCGAATACTTGTTTCCATTTATCTTGATAGATTTGACCTCAGTCTGAGTATGAAGGACCAGTCGTTTCTGTGTCCCCAGTAAGGTTCTATATTGACAACGGCGATGTTTGCCATCATATAACTCCTGACACACATCAAGACAAAGAGCACAGTCATCAGTAGGGAAGACTTTTCCAAGGTGAGTTGAAAGCCCTCCAACCGTCGCTTCTTTTTCAATAAGATGGACATTCATACCAAGGTCTGTAAGCTGTTGTGCAACTTGTATGCCAGCAAGTCCAGCACCAACCACTACAACGGTTTTTGCCATCATTCACCAACTCCTATCTTCTCCAGCAAAGGTTCAATCTTCACTCGATGATACCTTCTCGCATTGCTGACAACAAGGTCCGTCAAGCCCATTGCGAGAGCGAGCATTTCCCCCAAGTATAGAACAGGCATGCTAAATTCTGGGTCTAGATGCTCGACAGCTTTCCTCTGCTGCGTTTCAAGTTGTGTGTAGCAAGTGGGACAAATCAGAACAATGGCATCTGCGCCAGCTTCACGTATTTTCTGAAGTTTCTGGGCAGTGAGCTTGAATGATTTTGATTCATCAGAGGGTCCTATAGGAGCACCACAGCAAGCCATCTTATCTCTGTATTCAACTGGCTTAGCACCAACTATTTTGACTAAATCTTCCATCCATCGTGGATTCTCTGCGTCATCCATATGTGTTGCTTCAATTGGTCTGACAAGGTGACATCCATAGTGGGAAGCCAAAGAGAGACCATTGAGAGGGTGAGTTATTTTTTTCGCGATTTGATCCAACCCTACATCCTCATGTAGTACATGAAGTATGTTTTTCACAGTGACTTCTCCGGTTGCCTCCATTCCAGCCTTCTTCAGTCTCTTGTTGACTCTATCTCGTAAGTTTGAATCAGTTTTGAGCGTGTGTTTCACAACAGACAATGTATGAAAACAGCCACTGCATAAAGCGACCGTGTCACGGCGACTAGACTCACTTACAGCAATATTTCGGGCACCTATTGTGAACCATGCTTCAATATCCACACCTGGGAATGTAGTAGGTTCGGGACAACATGTGTGTCCTTCATCTGTGATTAGTTCCACGTTCAGCTTCTTCAAGACCTCTCTCATGGTGAGTTCAAAGTGGGAAAGTCTGAAAGGGATAGTACATCCAGGAAAATAGGTGTATTCTATAGACTTACTCACCTTCAGCACCTCCATAGCTAGATTCAGCCGATTCAACCCGCTCAATTGTCCCCAGTTCTTTGAGGATTTTACCAAGCTGTTCAACTGGTGGGGTTCCTAGACTTGGTAACCCCATTTTTTCACGTGTCTTAAGCATTGGTTCACTGACCAAAATTGTGCGTCCCTCTGAAAGAATGGCTCTTGCCCTATCTAATGCAGTCTGAGGTGTATTTCCGGAAAGTAACCCTCTCACTTTGGCAAGCACTAGGATTTCGGGTATTTTCACATGCTCAGGGCATCTGACTTCACACTGTTCACAAGTGAGGCAAGTCCAGATTAGTTGCTCCTGTGCCAATGATTCATCTGCTAGAATTAGTTTCTCCAGAAAGAGTCGTGGGTTGAATGACTCATCTATCGATGCGACGGGACAAGCAGCTGTGCACCGTCCACATTGATAACATCTCAATAGTGTCATTCCTTCTGGTTGCAGAAGAATCCACCTACGAAATTCAAGGTCCGAAGATATTCCATAAGCTGTCATAATTGTCAAACCATGTAAACTGGATGTAAATTCTCGAGTTAAGCGTCCCAAAAAGAATGTCGATTTGTTTTGATTTTTGTAGTAATCCAATTTATGCCCTTGAGGAAAGACCCTTGACAATGCATGTAATTTTAAGAGGTACATTTCATCACTCGATTATGCGTTACGTTTCCCTACGTAATCCTTTTATTAGTGCGCAAGCGCTAACCGTGGTAGTTCCTTTAACAAATAGAGGAGAGT
>JAEORI010000148.1 GCA_016840965.1 Candidatus Thorarchaeota archaeon
ATGATTAAATCAAGTATTGGAATCTCCTCCCAATGAAGTATGGCGCTATCGAATCTTCCAATGAATCTGTATCCCAAGGATCTGACAGTTTCTTCAGAGAATGAATAGTATTGACTCAACTTCCATCGACTTGGTTTTAAATGAAGAAAATCAGATAAACTCCAACTAGCGGGAATTGCTCTACGAATCTTCACTCCAATTGAGGAACATCTTGTTTGTGGTTGAAGAATGAGGAGAACGATTATACAACCGAGAAATATCACCCATATCAAGAGACTAGAATATGCATCCATACTCTCACCACAGAATCCAAAGTAATCCAAATATTATTGTTGCTACAATGATGAGAAGAGGGACTATCTTTATCCTTCTCTCATCTTCTGAGGATGGAAATTGATTCGACACATGTCTATGAAGCACTGTACCAGTGACGCTTGCATCAGATAATGAATCTCCGACTCTCTGTTTCAAAAGAAGCCTGTGTTCACATTGAAACTGCACTCTAAGGTCTGACACATCTCTCAGCTTATATCCCGGACCTTTTTCAACCTCTTTCAGTTTCATTATTTCTCGAAAATCTGTTTGTGACAGACCTTGAAAAGCAGCACACATCTTATCTTCTAGATGCAAACAGTAGAGATTCACTTATATTCGATTTTGAGGAGATTTCTCAAACAGGATTTCGCTACGGAGACAAGGGCTGATGTCAGACGAAACCTATGAAGGAGCAACTGCCGGACGAGTACTAGTATTTGATGATAGTGAAACCGTAAAATTTCCCGCCGCATTCAAGAATGCGATGGGAACAGGTCAAGGCCTTATGGTTCTAGTTCACAAGGATCGACTCATCAAGATTTTCCCTCTTGACACCAATGAGGTTCTATTTCTCAGTCTTGAGATTGGAAAGCTTACTAATGATTTCTTGACTAAGCTTTCACAAATCTTCAAGAAATCAGGACTAGTCGACCTCTTATTCTCGACAGGTGTGTGTCTGAGAGGAACAAGATGTTTCTATGAGTGTTATTTCAATCCAGCTCAACTCAGCTCAGATCTAACGGAGCTAGAGGGTTCATTGAGAGTACTTGATGGTGTACAGAGAGTAGTAATCAATCAAGTATCCATGTGAGCACTCAAAACTATTCTATCATTGGTGCAATCCAAATGCAAGACCTCTTTGTATTTATCACTGAGATGATTACTCAGGGATATCTTGGTCTGTTTATCATCTGTTTTGCAATCAATATGATACCATTCCTAAGTCCAAGCAACATGGTTCTTGCAGGAGCTGCAGCTCTCCTTGTACCAGAACTGGGATGGATTCAAATTGGTCTCATCGTTGCAATCACTGCAACATTGGCCAAATTCATTCATTATGCAGTTGTTCGTGGATCGCGTATGATTCTATCAGAGGAACGTATCAAGATGTTAGAAACTGAGAAGACACGCGTTCAGAGATGGGGTGCTTTGGCACTCTTCATCGCTGCTGCGTCACCAGTGCCTGATGATCCACTCATTGTCTATGTAGGTCTTACAAAATATAACTCTGCCAAATTCATAATCAGTTACTTCATTGGTAAGGTAGCTGTTACTCTTGTTGGCGCATTCCTTGGATTTGAAACAGCTAACTACTTTGAGTCGACACCTATCGTTCTGGCTTCAATAGCACTAACAGCAATAATCACTGGCATCCTCTTTAAGCGTAGGACTGAGGGTAAGGAATCAGAAATGCTTCAAGAAATTCTTGAGGAAGAGCTTGTTGGTGACGATTATTATGATCACATAGCAGACGCTCCTGAAGAAGACAAAACTTCTGATGACACGATTGGAGGATAGAAAGAGACTTCGTATCGTTCGGAATTCTTAAGTGTATGATGAAATTAGTCAATACTATTCTGGTGTCTAAAGTGGCAAGCATAAGTGTTGCAGAAGTAAAGTGCTTAAAGTGCAAGAATGTCTATGAGGCAGAAGTTATTGACCATATTGATTTGTCTGAAGATCAGGATATGATTAGAGCCCTTAAGACTGGGAAAGCAAATCGTGTGCAATGTCCAAAATGTAAGAAGGTCATGTACCTAGATCGAAGTATTGTTGTCAATTTTGAACCAGAGAATAAGATAGTCCTCTATGACAAGAAGGCAAGGACTAAAGCAGCGAAAGATAGCCTTATGGAAGACTATCGCAGTGTAATTTCATTCAATGAAATACTTAGTGAGATTGCAGAGGAAACTGAATTCACGATAATCACTGACCTTGCCAAACTCAAAGTCATGCTGGATGATTACGTAAAAGTCCATCGTCATTAGACTAGAGCTTTCTCTTTCCAAGAAGGAATTCTTCTACCCAACGCTCAGCTCTGTACATCGTTGTGGGCGTTGGAGGCATTTTGAATCCATATGCCGAGATTGACTCAAGCGCTCCGCCAAGCCCTCTCTTGAGAGCAAGTTTTGTTCCACGGATCGCATCCATGAGAATGGGTCCTGCATTAGGTCCATCAGTCACTTCCATCCGGATGTCAATCTTGATAGGTGCACCACCAAACTGGCGTCCGTTAATGTAGAAATAGGAATCACGAGCATTGTCCATGAATGAAACCCAATCTGATGAGCCTGCAACAATAGGTGAATCATACGGAAGGTCTTGACCTACCGCCTTACTCTTGACTCCCCTCTTTCTCAAGCGACCCCTATAATGTGAATCGATTGACTCAGCACCACCACCAATATCAAGCTGGTAACTCTCGTCTACCTTCACACCTCTAGAAACCAAAAATTGTAGAATGTTTCTATGAAAAACTGTAGAACCAAGCTGATCTTGTATGTCATCTCCAACTAAAGGAAGTCCTTTCTCTTCGAATTTTTTACTCCATTCTAAGTCTGAAGCAATAGGAATAGGCGTGCCATTTATGAACGCGCATCCTGCCTCGAGAGCTACATTGGCATAATACTTAGTGGCTTCCTCAGCAGAACCAGGGATAAGGTTGATGAGGATCTCGGTTCCTGTATCTCTGAGAACCTTGACAATATCAGCGTCTTTAACTTTAGATTCAGTAACAAGTGCTTTTAGCATTTCATCGAGTCCATCAAGAGCTGGCCCTTTCATGACCTCTATTCCTGTTTTTGGTACCTTCGTGAATGCCATTACATTGTTGGGTTTTGCGAAGATTGCATCTGCAAGATCAGAACCTACTTTTGTGTCAGCAACATCAAAAGCTGCAACAAACTGAATGTCCTTGACATGAAATCCTGCAAAGTCGGGATGGTTTAGACCAATTATCTCACCATTTGCTTTCGCATCTTTGTAGAATTCTACTCCTTGTACAAGTGCACTGGCACAATTTCCAACTCCAACAATTGCCACTTTTATTCCATTCAAATAAGCCACCTCTGGTTCTAGTCCTGCGATTTCCGGTGCAATTCTTATAAGTTATTCTATGTGCATAGAATAGTTAGACCCCCGAAGAGTTTATGTTGGTATGTTGCATATAATTTGGTTGGACGATTGGCTTGCGCTCAAATGCTCCCGCGTCATCGAAAGTCGTGGGAATGACGCAACCGCGTTGAATAAGCAATACGAATGTCCATCTGCAGGGAGATTCGGCTCTCACCCAATAGGGTTCAGGGAGATGCTGACGCAGCGTGTGCATTGGAGCACCACTCATGTTTAAAAAAAAATTCGAGGGTGGACCTCAGCCCAAAAACGGGCACCAAGTCTTAGGCGTAGAGCCATCGTCCACCTTTTTCTAGGAAAACTATTCAGTGGATTAGTTTATAGGCAGTACAAACAATTGAAAAACCAGCAGTGCCCTCAAATTGAATCATAAGCTCCAGAGTTCCAGGCACAGCTTTGCGATCACTGAAGAAGATTCTACTTTTGGACGCCTGCAGAACACAGTGAACGTGAGGTATCATGGGTTATCAAGAGAGAGAACCAATTGAAGCAGTAATTTCTGATCTCAAGCCAAGAATGAAGAGTGTTAACATTTCATTCAAAGTTATAGAGAAGGGTGAAGTTCGAGAAGTAACATCCCGTGCAGATGGGGAACAACATCGCGTGTGCGATACCATTGTCGGCGACAGCTCTGGGAAAGTTACTGTACCCCTATGGGACGCCTCAATTGATGAAGTTGAAGCTGATAAAACATACAGACTTGAAAATGGTTACACGACCCTCTTCCAGGGACATCTAAGATTGAACATCGGTCGTTATGGTACATTGAAACCAGCTGAGGAAGAGATCACAGAAGTCAACAATGAAGTCGATATGTCCGAGCAAGAACATGAACGCAGACCTCGATATGGCGGTGGCGGATATCGAGGAGGCGGACGACGTGGTGGCGGTGGTGGTGGCGGCGGATATCGAGACCGTGATCGTCGTGATGGCGGTGGACGCGATTACAGTCGCGGTTACTGATCAATAATCTACAACTTGCTGGGTGACATCGCAACGCGTGATTGTCACCCCCAATCCTATTTTTCTAGATTTTCAGCAACCAGGTCGACAATATCAAGTACCCTTATTTTACTCCCTTCCCTCTCAACACCTGCTATGAGGTTGTTCTCGCAGAATGGACACGTAGTAGCAATGATATCCGCTCCAGCTTCAATCGCGGTTCTTACTCGGTCTGCAGCCATCTTTTTTGAGAGGTTTGGATCGTATGAACGA
>JAEORI010000149.1 GCA_016840965.1 Candidatus Thorarchaeota archaeon
AGCGAGGAATTCAGTAAAACAACATATGAATACCACAGGAACTAATGGGACTGGAAACAACCATGGAATTGGGTCGAACCATCCAAGAAACGAAAGAGAAACGATTCCTCCAACTAGAACAACAAATGACTTCATAATCTGAGCAAGCACAGCAAGCTGATACATTCGATTCTGAACTACATTTGCAACTCTCGCGTCTGCTCTGTCCAACTGAGCCAGGTGGTTATAGTTGTATCCTCCTTCCATTCGTATTAATCCGAGCACTGTCATTTGAAGTACAGTCGCTCCTAAAATGACAGCTCCACCATAAAGTGAAATTCCTAATGTCGTGGGGAAAAGCAATTGGAAAATGCACACTCCGACAGAAAGACCCCAACTCTCCATCTTTAGGTTCCAGAACCACCACGCAACAACAAGCTCAGCAAGGCCTATCCCTACCAGAATTGTGAATACATCATCAGCCATAAACGACATTGTTACCATAGTTGCTGCTCTGATCATGTGAAGATATACAACAGTCTTTACCTTATCCTTTCTAAAACATAGATGTTTGCTTGACAGTTGTACCTGGCAACCCATATGTTCACCTCGTTTATAGTCCTAAGATAACAATACGTGTTAATAAGACAACGAAGAACGCAGTCATCTGTCTAAATTGCAGGATGGACTCAAAGTGGTTTCAGATCATGAATGGACCTCAATAGGTTGGCTTGATGAAGCCCGAGCTCTTCTTGGTTGGCTCGATACTCTTGGTTCTGGTCCTGTCCTCCTCATGGTGCGGCACTCTGAGCGGCCTGAGGATATGGATGTTCTAACTACAATCAGAGCTGAGCTAACTGCATCAGGTCATGACTTGGCAACTGAGTTTGGAAGAAGATTGCCAACGAATATGAGAACTACCATCTTTCATAGTCCACATATCCGAACTCAGCAAACAGCAGAGAGAATCGCATCTGGCTTGAAATCGAAGGGAGGTAACCTATCAGATGTTGAAAAGTTAGATGTTCTTCTTGGGGGCAGAGGGGATGCTAAGGAGATTGTCACCTTAGCGCATAAGATAGGTTTTGACGAATTCTACTTCAGATGGAAACGAAACGAGATTCCTCCAAAAATCATTGAGCCAATTGACGATTATCTTGAGCGGCTCACTCAACAAGTTACTGATAGATTCTATCGAACAGAAGCGAACGACCTTCAAGTGTATGTTACTCATGATATGGTTATTGCAGCATCACGTAGCATCTATCTAGACATCTCTGTAGACAAAGGACTATCTGTTCCTTTCCTTGGTGGATTTGGCATTGCAAGAACTAATGAAAAGCTAGTGGGATTCAATATCGGAGACATAGTCAGTATTTCTAAAAAATTCCTTCTCCCACAAGATGAATGAGTTCTTCAGAAACATAAAACACGCAATAAACCTGCACTAGTCCAAAAAAGAGTGGAAATTCTTGTCTAACGGGATTGCTCGTCAAGGATTTTGTTTCGGAAGTCTTTGTAGTACCTCCATCTCCCACTAATTGCTTGAGTTAGTGAAACATACTCCGGGAACATTGATAGTAAACGCGTTTGAATGTCTTGTGCCTCTGCTGCACTGTCCACTTGAAATGTCATGAAAATTATGGGTCTATCAGCGACTTTCCAACTCACCCAAAAGCTATCTCCAAAGGTCGACTGCATCTCTCTATCTATCTCTAGTTGTCTTTCAATTGTGAGGTTTGGTAGCTCCAATCCAAAACTAATGACAAATCCATGTCCTACTACCCCAATATTGGAGATGATTGTTTCGTAGAGGAATCCTTGTTCTCTCATATAATCTAAACGTTTTCTAACAGTTGGCGCTGAGCGACCTATCTTCTTTGCTAGATCTTTAATTGGCATCCTCCCATTCCAATGAAGTTCACGGAGAATCTTCCAATCTATCTTTTTCAAGACATCAAGTTTCTTTGAAACCGGAAGGTTCACTGATGATGTGAGAGGTGGTAGCATTTGAAAGACTTCCAAGTTCATTACATTCTCATATGTTCTCAAATATTCAATAACCTCATTCAATTCTTCATTATTCCGGTAAACAACAATAATCAGCGCGTCGAGCTGCATTCCAGTTGAAATACTGTTTACGAACTGATGGCTCCCTATCTCATCTCTCTCTGCCTCAGTCAAAAGCCGTTTCAGTCTGAGAACGACCAATGCAAAACTTGCGTTGTATAGGCTGAGTTTTAGCTGAACATCAAAAAAGACAATCAATCCCTGCTGAATCATGTCTTCAACACGATTCTTTATTGTATTGACCGAAACATCGAATTTCTTACTAAGATCCGTGAAAGACACTCTACAGTTATTGCTTAATTCTTGAAACAATGCCTTGTCAAGATGGTCCATTTTTGCTTCACCAGTTGATTTTCAATTATTTGTAGTCAATGCTGCAATATTAGTAATATCGCTCCAAATTGGATGCATTTCTTGTAGTCAAGAATTGCCAAGGTGTTTTGTATCTATTGTCCACGACCTATCATGCGTATTATTCGCAGGATAAATTGAATGAATAGACAAATCAAACCTCAATATCCCTCAGGAATCATTTCGGATCCTGACTACGTGAGTCCTAGCAACCCTACTAGAAAATTTGGTATAGTTGCTATAATATCAATAGTCCTTTGCTGGGCAGTTCCTGAGTATCTCTCGGGTCTTGTTGCAGTGCTAGGTCCTGTGTTCTGGCTTGTATTCCACGTTCTCTATATTGGATTACTTGTTTCCTACTACATAGTATCAATGAAACGTTACACAGCCCAGAGGAGATGAAATGATGTCGATACAGC
>JAEORI010000150.1 GCA_016840965.1 Candidatus Thorarchaeota archaeon
GAATAATCCAACCACGCAGAGTTCTGTCCTGATGCCTGACGAATGAGAGCTAAAACTCCTGCAACGTGGGGTGATGCCATACTGGTCCCATCTTTTGGGGTCCACAAATCATACGCCGATGTGCTAGCTGCTATTATGTTGTCCCCGGGAGCGGCAACAGCTGGTTTTGGAGACCCATCGACTCTAGGACCTCTGCTGGATTCAACCATAATGGTTGAACTTCCTTCGCTGTATGCGGCGACCGCTACTGCGAAATCAGCTGTGGCAGGTGAGCTGATTGTCCGTTCTGAATCACGAGCTGTCTGGAAGGTCAATTGCGTAGTTTCCCACCGTCCATCCCAGGCAAAGGCATCAATCCAAACGAGTTCACCTGAATCATTTGTTACTGTGACGTTCCAAACTCCATTTACCCACATATGGTCGTCTGCAGAAGCCTGGATTATCACATTATTGATTCCTCGTATGCTGACATCTGCAAAGATGTAGGCGCGTAAATTACTATCTTCATGTGCCCAAGATTGCCCCGCAATAGATGAGAAAGCTCCAAGGTCTATTGAGTTACCAGAAGGTGGTGTTAAAATAACGTGTTCATCGTTGTTTGACGAGTGCCATAATAAGCTCAAGAACGGAGCTCTTGAAATCAGAACGTTATCTACATCCATCAAAGCTGTACCTGAAGAACCAGGTGCAGCAGAAAAGCGAGCGTGTTTGTTCTTATTTCCAAGATTCCCAGCAGCTGCAGTGGTCAATACTCCATGTCGTAGAAAAGCTTCTGAAACAGCAAGGTCTTCAATATCAGTCCCATCTAAGAATCCAAGATAGGAAGAAAATGACATGTTGATGATATCTGCATCATTTTCAATTGCAAAAGATATACCATCCAAGATGTCAGCAGATAAGAGCTCACTCTTGATGATTATCAAATCAGCCCCAGGAGCTACTCCGACAAATGATGTCATCCCAATTTGCCCACCTGCAATAGTAGAGGCTACGTGAGTTCCATGACCGTATTCATCACCAACAGATACTGCTTGAGTTAAGTTGACTCCTCTCACATATACATCTGCATTTGCTTGATCATATAGAATTGCTATCTTGGACTCATTCAGAAGAACAGCATTCTCAACGCCCAGCGTAATGACATTATCGTCGTTTGCATCAACGCCGCCAATCCAACGGTCTCCAGATGCATAACTAAAACCAGGATTACCATCGACATTAATATACATGTAATCAGATGAATAACTAAAATCTGGACCAACAGATGAATCATAGAATGCTCTAATTGGTCCTTCAGCGGGAGGATCTGGCATACTGTTATTGTTAAGATCTATGTAATAGTTTGGTCCGCTGCTAATGGTCTTGTATTCATGAGAAGAACCACGCCAGAAGCTGGGATGTGTCCAAATGGCACCTGTATCAAGAACAGCCACAGTGACCCCTGAGCCATTGACTGACTCTCCATCTTTGTGCAGATTGGTCCAAACAACATCAGCCTGAATAGCAGGTACAGAGGAACTTATAGATGGCACATATTGTTTCGTCCCAGACGTGGCTCGTATCAAGCCAAGTTCTGACAATTCTGCAAAGGAGTTGACATCATATATGTACGCAGAATAGATACGGCCAACACTGACAATTGTTGAACCTCTCCTGGCAAAATGGATGCCTAAACTTTCAGCGTGTAAGATTTCTGCATCGGTTAACGGGGAGGTAAATTCGAGGAGTGCACGTGCGCCTGAAGCTGATGAATGAACCTCCATTTTCAGACGTGACTCGATTAATGGGCCTTGAGAACTATCAAGGGAGTTAAACTCGATTCGCGTGCCTATGGATGTAGGTGCAAGGAAAAATGGCAATAGCAGGATTGTCAGAATGATATATCTTTGGTACATTGGAGTCCCTCTGTGGTGGGTTGAAGACGTTCTCATAGCGTTACTGATATGCTTTTGTGTTGAGTTGCCGTTCGGTATTATTTTAATAATTACTCTTTTGCAATGATGTCAATATCTCTACAAATAATCTCGGGGCCAATCCAATCTTGGAGACTGTGTGGATTCTTAGCAATCTCAACGATATTCTCAAGCATCTCAAAAGCATTACCAGATACCATCAGCCCATTAATGGCACCAACCAATTTACCATTCTTTATCAGGAATGCGGGATTTCCCACGACGCTAAAATCACCGGATTCAGGATTTGCACTATGAGCACCTTGCACGTTTTGAATGTAATAACCATGTTTAATCTCTGAGATGATATCCTCAATCTCACGTTTTCCAGGCTCAACAATTAGATTGGTGGAGGCAATCGTAACTAATCCTTGTTTCAGATTGCGTTTGGCATTGCCTGTGCTCTTGACACCCATTCTATTTGCCCAATAGGTGTCCCAAAGAAATGACCGAAGTATTCCGTTCTCGATAATCTGAGTTGTTCTTCGAGGCACTCCCTCATCATCAGCAATTGAAGTATTAGCTCCATCTGGATAGAGACCGTTATCGCTCAAGGTAAAGAGTTGTGATGCTATTTTATCACCAATACTATCACCAATCTTTGATTTTCCGCGAGCAACATTATCACCTCTAATGCTCTTAATCAGAGTATAATTTAGAAGCTCAGCATACGCTTGTGGATGAAAAACAACTGTATGTCTACCAGTTTTACCCTGAACAACCTTCTTACATAGGCGAATTTGTTGAGTAAGTTTGTCGACAATTTGATCTAGGTCCAAATTTAAACCTCGCTTAATGTCATAAGCAAATACCATTGGAGTCATACCAGTTTCAGTTTGTGCGGACGCAATACCACCCATAACAGCGACTGTGCCTTTCTCCGAGTGAACAATCCCGTTGCTATTTGCGTACGCTTCGAACGCATAACTCACGGCGGATGTTCCTCCTATAAGCACAATACCTGGTTCTGATTCAGAGGTTTTTGCAATGAGTTCACTAGTGGATTTTACAATCGAATCTGGTTCTGTTTTTGCCACCTCTTCGATCCAAAGGCCATTTTGAGTTGCATATTCTTCAGGGGTAGCTAAAGATATCCAACCAGGATCTTCAGTTGTTGCATTTGCTGAGCTGAGAGCAAATTGTATAGCTTCATTGGCTGCTTCCTTAGTTGCAATATTTGTAAACGCACCACCAATTTTCTTGCCCTTTAGAACACGAATAGCAATCTGAGCTCCAGCATGTTGGTTAACACTACTAATTTGTGCAAGTTCAATGGCAGATTCTAACTCTGTTGTTAGTTTTGCTTGTGCCTCCGCTTCATCAGCACCAGATTCTATTGCATGAGATACTATGTATTTACAGAGTTCAAGCAATTCCTTATCTCGATCCAAAATCAACTCCTCCTAAGATTTTCCTCCGAAAGTAATTCCGCCTTTCATGAACCTTATATTCGGCCCTCCAGCGGAAGTGTATGCCAATTGGTTAAACTTTCCACACTGCCCAGCAACATATTCAGGAGGCATCTTTGATATTGCTTCTATTTTGAAGAGAGCATCAGTTCCAATTCCTGAAATTGACAAGTCAGCAACTGGCGGCCCGATTTCGCCTTTTACGATCTCAAATGCCTCTTGAATACCCACCTGAAAACTAGCATTCAATTGAGCCGAACCACCTCGATAATCAACACAGAAATATCCAAAATCGATTCCCTCAAACAATTCTTCGTTCTGAAAATCACCGGGTTCGATGAAGGTACTTCGCATCCTTATAGAAGGGGGGAAAAGATAACTTTCGGCGCGAGCATTACCGGTGAGTCTTTGCCCAAACTTTGCTGAATATTCCCGGTTAACTAAAAGCTCCGTTAGTATAGAGTCTTTTATTATTTCAACACGACTTGTAGGAACTCCTTCATCATCATATTTTGAGGTTCCAACCTGACTTGAATTTCGACCATCATCCACCATATTAACACCTTCAGAAGCAACTACAGAACCTCTTTTTCCACTGAATGGTGTATTCATATTGAGGTCAGCCTCAGACAGGTGCCCCAAAACTTCATGTGTGAATGTCCCTACGACCCTAGGACCAAATACACAGGGAAATGAACCAATTTTTGGACTTACTCCTTTAAGCTGCATTTGGACTCGTTTTGCCACAGATTCTCCCATAAATTCAGGAGTGGCGTATGTTTCCATGTATTCCCAACCCTGTTGTGTCGAAGCCTCTTGATGCCTTGCGGCACTCAAGCGAATTCCATCTTTTCCTGTTGCCCATGGAGAAGACCAAACTAACAAAATTGGAGCCTGGATTTGCGACCCATCAGATGTTGCTAGAAACTTTTCACCTGATATAGTTTCAACTTTAATTGTCGCAGCAGAAAGTCTATCATCGTATTCGAAGATGTATTTGGTCATGTCTGTCATGTATTGGATTTTGTCCTCAATTGGTACAAATTTGGGATCCTTTTCGACCTTGAGTGATATTTTATCTTCATGAGCTCTCATATCAGCTAACTCAATTTTTTCGCGTCTTGTTTTTGCAGCAGCCTTTGCTAAAGCTGTAGCATCACTGACTGCTTTTTTTAACTCATCCAAGTTCCCGGTTGATACAAAACCCCAAGCACCATCGGCTAGAACTCTCACTGCGACACCTTGTTCAATTCTTTGTGTTAGAGCAGTCACCTTGTAGTCATCCATCTGAATGAATTCGAGGAAGCTTTTCTCCCCTCGGACTTCGATGTATGTGGCATCTAAGTTTCGACCAACTTCGACAGCGTTCTCCAGAATTTCAAACATATTTGAAACACCTAGTAAGTTGAAGAATTAGCAATTGAGATTCTGTTTTATCTAATAAGGTTCCGATACACGCGGAAATATTGATCACTGCTACAAGTTCTGAATGATTGAGAGTTCTTATAACCAGAAGTAGGATTGGGAGAAGGCGCGGAGTATTTCATATGACAACCTCAAAAGAGCTTCTCAAAATCCTAATCAAGGGGGAGAATCGAATTACAGAGTTCAAGAGAAAGCTCGCCCGATCGGATTTGAAGACAGATAGACGACAGAAGCTAGTAGCTCGAATTCGGTATATGACATATGAAAGCCCATTTGAAGGATTGTTCCTAATTGGGATTGAAGATATAGGTGGAAAAGAGTGGAAAGTACTGGGAATATCTGAGAATTCCTTGAAAACTTCAGAGCGGGTACTTGCAGAATTATGTGAAGAAGCAGGAGTCGAGATAGTCGAAGAAGAACGTATTGAAACGCCACAAGGGTTGGTCGGGACATACCTCCTGAAGAGATTAGCAACTCCTGAGATCAAAGAGACCTGCTCAATAAATGTTGCAGGGAGAGTCAATTCTGGCAAATCCAGTCTAATTGGAGCTCTCGTGACTGGACGACCAGACGATGGTAGTGGTAGTGCAAGATCATTTCTACTTACACATCCACAGGAAATTACCAGGGGACAAACAGCGGATATTCATCTAGCATTCATGGGTTTTGACGACAAAAGCAATAGCATTTACCCAGAGAATCCACTTAGCAAACAAGATACAGCTAGGGTTCTAGACCAATCTGTAAAGATTATCACATTTTTCGACGCCCCGGGTCACAGAGAATACAGTAAAACCATGATTAGGTCCATACTCGGCGCAGATGCACAATATGGACTCGTGCTAATTCCAGGTCCAGAGGAAGCTTACCTTATTGGGCAAGAGGAAAAGAACTATGGAATTCCAAGACTTGATGAAATAACCAGAGAACATATGATTCTAATGGCAAACCAAGAGGCACCATTCATTATCATGATATCCAAAATTGACAAGACGAGTCCTCAAGAGCTAGAATTAGTTATGAATGTTGTACGAAACAGTTTGAAAGAAGTTGGTCGAATCCCGGTTCTTGTTCGTACAGGTGATGAAATACCTCCAGTCGTAAGGGAACTCAAATATCAGGTGATAGTTCCTATATTTCTAACCTCAGCACTAGAACCAGATTCGCTGAACTTAGTGACCCATCTTCTAAGGCTACTTCCTGCAAATTCAAACCATGCCGCTTTGACCGACCCTGCTCGTGCTTATGTGGATAAGGTGTATCGAGGAATTAAGGGAACCAATGTTGTGGTCACAGGAACTGTAAAATCAGGAGTGTTCAAGAAAGGACAAACTTTGAAGATAGGACCTGATAGTGGAAATATGTTTCAAGAGGGAAGATTGTTTAGTATTGAGATGTTCAAGAAACGAATTAGGGCTGTAAAGGCAGGAGACCTCTTTGGTTTCGATATCAAAGATGTAGATAAACATCTGATTCGGAGGGGGCAGATGATTACTGATCCTGATTTGAATCCAGAAAGCTGCAAAACCTTTGAGGCGAACATCGTAGTTACTCGCCACCCAACCAGAATATCTGTTGGCTACTCGCCTGTTCTTCAAGCTCATACAATTCAACAGACGGTTGTTCTGAGGAAAATATATGACGCAGAATATTTGTGTGTCGGCGATTTTGCAAGAGTCAGACTAGAGTTTATGACTTCACCTGAGGCATTAAGTGAAGGGGACAAAATTGTTCTTAGAGAGGCTAACACACGCGCCATAGGGACTGTAATAAAGAAGATTAAGTAGACATCTGCTTTTGAATCGTGAGTTCATCATCTGGAAAAAGGTTCTCGCTTCTTAGAATGTTTCTATCTGAGGTCACAGTATGAACAGGCCAGATGGAGATGCCTTCCTTAGCCACAGAGTCAAGAAGGGCTGCTTTCCAAGTTGCTGGGGCTGAAATAATAGCGACAGATTCTGATCTGGTTTGGAAGATTGTTGATTCAATGCTGTTTTGTCTTGCAATCGAATGTAAAACATCTGCATTCCCCCGAAGGAGATAATCGCTTTCGATTCCGATATGATTGAAATTTGGTAGAAACACGATTTTTCCCTTTTCAAATAAGCTATCTACAACCTGAGGCGACCCAATCAGCGTATTATTGATAACATCAATTTTGCCGAGCATTAAACGCTCAAGAACAGCTTTCTCGTTAGTTGTTAAAGGAGAATCAGAGAATGATATTGTTGATTCGAATGTACATTCAGATTTAGTTCGAACACCCAAAGCCGCTAAAGCTCTCTGGAGTATGGTCTTCCCATGAGAAATTAATCCACCGGAGGAAGGATAAACATCTTCAAGATTCAACTGATATTTTATTGCTGATACCTCCAATCCACCTCCAGGTCGTAAGCTCAGCGAATTAACTTTCGAGCCTTCAATAAACGATACAGTAGCCCAATCATCCTTTGATGCTTGTCCAAAAAATAATGATATGGCTAGATCAAATGGCGTAGGATCACAAATGACTCTTGGTGCCAAGTGAATTGATTCAAGAGCGCCCCGTTTTAGGTCGATTTTCCGCGGTTTTGAAAGATTCTGGCAGAATCGAAGTATAATATGATACTCCTCAGTTCCTATTGTGACGTTTACACCGTCATGAATAATCCTGAATGCAAATCTCCAATCTGAGTTTTGAGAATGCAAGGAAGGAATCTGCTGAATAAGGGAAAACATTCTTGCAAACCCTGTGCTCGTGTAAGAATCAACATGATGTATCATGTGGTTCATAATAGGTTGCCATTCTGTGTCCTTGCTGATTTTTGACCAGATTTCTCGAAATGCCTTTTTTTCAGGCTCCTTTAATATAGCCAATGCAATAGCATTACCAACTAAAGCAGCCAACTGAAATTTAGATTTCTCAAAATCAAGATGTGCTAGGAAGGCTGTCCTAATAATAAGTCCATCAATCCACTTCGTCTTTAGTGCTGAGTCTTCAAAGAGGTACTCGCCACTTTCAGATATCTGAAGTCCAAAGCTTTGATTGGATTCTTCTAAGCTTGTTCGTGTGACAAAGATATCGGGAAAACTAGGAGGTGTTGTGTTTAGTAAACGAGCAACTCTTCGTAACGCTTTAGCTAGAGAGTCCCTTAATTCTTGAGTGGCTTCAATACGAAGTTCTTCTGCAGTGAGCTCTTTTGGCTTCTCATATTTTGCGATAAGTTTTGAGCTCGCACGTATCTTGTTATACATCGATACTTCTACATTTTCCCCCACGAGCATCATTCCGACTGAGTTAAAGAAATAGATACGCACTCTGTCAAGGGATATTACGGATACAAGGAATGCTATTCCCTTTAGTTGTCTAAAGTGCTTTCGCATAACAGATGCTTTCACACGAAGAACTTCGACAGCCATAGCCCCAGTTTCCTTAAATTGACGCTCACCAAAAGCAGCAATTTCTTTTGGGACTTCTCTAATACTTTTAGACAAGACTGATTCTCCTCTCTAGTATGAAAAGGAAGGGTATTCCAGATAAAGATAAGCAAATTCTGCTCATTGCGACATCCTTAATTTCATTAATTTTTACTAGATTTTGATACAGAATGCAATACGACATGTCATTGATTATCATTTGGTGGATAGTTCCAATCATAATTCTTGCAGGGAGAGCTGCATTTGCGGGGTACCGTGCTAAGAAGAAACGAGATGAATTAAAACGATTAGAAGAGAGATCGACCCCATTTACAAGTAAGTTTTAGGGAAAAAGCATTCTATGCTACTATTTCATCACCTTCATACATAGGCATCAGAATATCTCTAGTAGGAGTTGTATTCATAACTACATCAAGTGTTTCATCATTTCTCATAAGAATGCAACCTAGAAATTCATACTCAAACTTATCGAGTCTGATATTAACACCTCTTCTAGGGACTTGAGTCAAGAGAAGAATAATGGAGAAGTTGCCACGAGGTAGCTGGTTAAGGATACCACGTTTCATATCTGGCTCAAGTTCACCTTCAAGTTGCCGTGTCATAATCCCACGTTCAATGAAGTTGTACCGAATCCTTTCGAAATCCCCACTTGAGCTCTTCTTTGGTCGGATGAAGGAAATTGAGTATCCCAGACGCTTAAGTGAATTATAGCCAATGAGTGTTCGAAATAAAGGAGGACTTAATGTGTCAAGCTCTACCTTGCGTAACTCTACTATGTCTCCATTTCTTCGTACTTTCAAGTTCATGGTATTCACGCATCCAACCCGAAAGGTCCCATGTAGGAAATTACGGAATCCTTTGTAAAGCCTTCTGTGAAACATCTCCGCGAATCACACCCTCACGAGCCAGTAATTCAATCTTTTTGTTAATACCACCGGTATAACCACCAAGACCAGTGGTTGATACAACACGATGACAGGGAATGACTGGTCCGAGCCTATTTATTCGCATGACATTACCAACAAACCTTGCGGCACCCGGTAGACCAGCTCGCGTTGCAACCTCGCCATATGACATTGTTGAACCAAACGGGATGTTCATAACTACCTTCAGAACTGCTACTTGTTTCCTCGTGAAGCCCGTTAGGTCCAATTTGACATCAAATATAGGTGCGTTTCTTTTGCCCTCATAGACAGCAAAAACCGTTTCAAGAGCAGCTATACGTTCAGTATTGTCATCACGAAGTAAATGTTTTCCATCTACGGCATCAATCGCATCAGATTTGATATTATGCGGTCGTGAACTAGTGTATAGTCCATAGGGAGAAAAAACACCAGCAATATACTTGCCTTCTTTCTCAAGAAGACTTAGGACTCTCTCAGACATATTATGGCCCCGGAATTTAGGTATACTTGTTTAACTTCTTCGCAACGAAAGAGAGGATGGAACTTAGTTCCGGATCACTCTTTTTTGAGCCAATTGGCGCCCAACCACCATCTTCATTCTGACTCTGAACTATTAATTCGATGCCGCCACGAATGACTTCTTTTTCTGGATCCGAGTTAGGCTTGCCAACAGCTGTCAAGTCAGCCATGTCAAATGTTGACTGATTCTTGACAGAATCCTTTAGATGTTGAAGCAATGCTGCTCTGCCATCTTGATACACTTTGTTATCCGAACTAATCCCAAACGCTTCAAGTCCCTGCAGAATATTACCAGTGGCCAGCGGATCTGATTCCTTATGGCCAATATAATCAGGCCAATGACCATCTTCATGTTGATTATAAAGTAGAAAGTCTCTAGCTCTTCTTAACCGCTCTTCATCATCATACTTCACAAGGCATAAAGCTTCAAGCGCTTTCCCTGTTAGCCAAGTAATGCTTTTCGCTACTGGATACCAGTTGCGGCCAATGCCCCCGTATTTGTCATCAATATAAGGGTCTAGTTTCAGAGTTTCACTGAATCCACCATCATTCTTTTGACGAGAAACAAGAAACTTGACCATGGCATCGATTATTTCAGGCCATTTTGATTTGTATCTGGCTATAAGAGCCAGAACTTCTGCAGTTTCTTTAACTGAGCTAGGATTCCCTTGCATAACGCCAAAAGGGATTCCACCATCCTGATTTTGCATTCTTTTTATTTCTTTAATGAGGTCCTCCAATTGATTTTCAGACAGGTCATTTCCAGCTGATGCGAGACGTAACTTGTCCGCAATATTCCCATATTTCAAAATATAATTGCGATGATCATAATGAAGCTTGATTCCCATTCTTGTTCAGGTTCTCCGTTTCATCAATCTACAACCTCTGAAAAAAAAGAGATTGTAAAATCAGTGTATTAAAATGCCCGATAGTGATAGGTATGTATACTAATGGTTAGAAGGGATATTAAGGTTACCCGAAGCGGCCTATTCGTCTTCAGACTCGTAGTACTCCAATATTTCCTTGCGCCGTTCCCGCCGTTCGTCTTCTGTCATCTCTTCAGATCTCCGAGTGTCTTCCTCCACGACAATTATTTTCTCACGTGGAGTATGCTTTATCCTATGTTCTACCTTATACTCTGGAGGAGCTCGTGATGACTTCTCATTTCCACATTCTCTACATTTCAGTGTAACAGTCTTCTTTCCTTCCTCTTTTTTTGGAAGCATGAGTGCGCCGCATTTTTCACAGAATTCCATAAGACGTCTCCCCGTCAGTTTGATAGGTTCGCGATTTCGTAACTAAAAGTCATTTAAGTTTGACGTTTTGGAGTTTTTATACATGAGTGATAAGTGTTGGAACATATTCAGAAAGAAAGACTTATGACAAAGAGTCTTAGAGCCGGGCGTGGCAAATGTTTGATTTGCGCTGGAGATGTTGGAAATGGTACGGATAAAGCCATTCAAAGCATATAGATTCAACGAAACCAAAGCTGGTGAGTTATCCAGACTGGTGACTCCACCATATGATATCATTAAGGGAGATATGGTCGACAAATTTCAGTCGCTTTCTCAGTACAATATGGCTTGGATTATTAAAAACAAACCTCAACAAAGCGATACAACTTCATCAAATCAATATACGAGAGCAAGAGACCATCTAAACAAGTGGATCGATGAAGGGATTCTCATGCAAGATGAGAAAGAGTCATTCTATGTATATGGTCAGGATTTCGAGATTGATGGCAGGAAGATGTTCCGATTTGGATTCATTGGATTGATTAAACTTGAGGAGTTTGCGAGTAGTGCGCCGAGTAGCGGCTCATTTTCAGGAGTACTTCAACATGAAGAAACATTACCCAAAGATATTGAGGATAGGTTAAATCTCTGTAGAAGTGCAATGGCAAATTTCGGACAGATTTTTGTCATCTATCCAGATCATGAACGAGTTATCGATGCAATCCTTGAGAGATATATGGAAAACAAGCCAATATCAGATGTTGTTGATGGTGAAGGGGTTCGTCACAGGATTTGGAGAATTGACGATGAGAGGAATATAAGAAGAATTATTGAATTGATGGACAGCAAATATATCATTATAGCCGATGGACATCATAGATACAAAACAGCATTAGCTCTATCGAAAGAGCATCCGGAGCTAGAATCAGCAAAATATAGAATGCTCACTTTTGTAAACATCTCAAATCCAGGACTTGCTGTTTTACCGACACATCGGCTTGTGCAGAATCTAGAGGTCTTTTCTAAAGAAAAACTCCTCGAAGAAATTAGCAAGTATTTCGATGTCGAGATCTTTAGCGCAACTGAAAAAATGTTTGAATTAATGAATAAAAAATTCCAAAACAAAGAGCATTCTTTTGGGCTGTTCATGAATGATGGGAATTTCTATGTTCTTACACTGAATGACCTTTCAATAATGAATAGCCTTCTATCTGACAAGTCCGCAGAACTTCGTAGACTCGATGTAGCCATTCTCCATACTTTGATTCTTGACAAAATGCTAGGCATCGATAAACGCAAACTTGAGCAAGGCACCATGAAAGGTGGTGGTTTTGTAACCTACATAAAAGGGATAGGAGATGCTGTAGAGGAATCAATAACATTAGTTCAGAAAGATGGTCAAGCCGTTTTCTTTATGAACCCGACAAGAGTTTCTGAAGTTGAGGCTGTATCGAAAAATTTCGAGTGCATGCCTCAAAAAAGTACATTCTTCCAGCCCAAAGTTTGGACTGGATTCACAATAAACAAACTGGAGTAAGTGGGAACAATGACAAAGAGAGTTTATAATTTCTATGCAGGGCCTGCAACACTTCCTTTGCCAGTCCTTGAGAAAGCAAAAGAAGAGTTTCTGGATTTTGCTGGAACAGGCATGTCTGTTATAGAAATCTCCCATCGCTCTAAAGAGTGGGAGAAAGTAATGACTGATGCGTCGAATCTAGTTAGAGAATTAATGGGAGTCCCAACGGACTATAAGATTCTCTGGTTAAGTGGCGGAGCATCAACTCAATTCTTTATGGTCCCATTGAACTTGCAACTTCCTGGAAAAGCCATGGAATATGTCAATACAGGAGGCTGGTCAACAAAGGCCATTAAAGAAGCCAACATTTATGGCGAAGTGAAGGTAATAGCTTCATCGGAGAAGGAGAATTTCTCATATATACCAAAGAATGTGGAGTTCAGCGAAGACGCTGCTTTCGCGCATATCACAAGTAACAACACGCTATATGGAACCGCATGGGGATACATGCCAAAAGTACCAAAAGAGGTGCCCTTAGTTAGCGATATGTCATCGAATATTATGGATCGACCTATTGATGTAAAAGACTATGGCGTAATCTATGCAGGAGCTCAAAAGAACCTTGGACCAGCTGGGGTTACTTTGGTGATTGTGAGGGAGGATTTACTAGACCGAGTTCCAGAGCGTATTCCGACAATGCAAAAGTGGAAGATTCATGCAGAAAATGATTCTCTATACAACACGCCACCAGTGTTCCCAATCTACATATGTAAACTTGCATTGGACTACATGAAAGAAATTGGGGGAGTCAAAGAAATTACCAAGAGAAACTTGAAGAAAGCCAAAGTCCTCTATGATGTAATCGACTCCTCAGACGGATTCTACAAGGGGCATGCTAGAAAGGATTCGAGGTCTCTTATGAACATAACATTCACCATGTCTTCTCCTGAGCTTGAGGACAAGTGTGTTAAAGGAGGGACCGCAAGAGGATTGATTGGTCTCAAGGGTCATCGTTCAGTTGGAGGAATGCGAGCTTCAACCTATAATGCCATGCCTCTCGATGGAGTAAAAGAACTAGCAGAATACCTCAAAGAGTTTCAAGCTGAGAATCAATGAGGTGGATTAGGAGAGAGGGTAATCTCTCTCCAATCTATCTTTTCTTACGTTTCCGAGAGAATTTACTGACCGCTATCTCTAGCTCTTTTGTCATCTCAGGCAAATCAGTGGGATCCATAATTCCCTTGTAGGTTCGACGCATTAGTACTCCACTGACATTCACATCGATATTCCGCATTCCACGTTTTTCAAAGAAATTCTTTAAAGCAGATGCAATGGGGATGAGAACGCCTCCCGGAAGTCTCCGTGAGAGGAACTCTTCGCAACAATTGCAGTCTATCAAAATTAGTGTGTTATCATTATCGACAAGAACTTCAACAGGCATATGTTTCTTGTGACCCAAGTCGAGTGTGAATTCCCCAAGTTGCCTCATCGTCGATACCTTGTATTTGATTTGTCGTCAGTTTCGCATTTATACTAAACTCATATAAGACCTGCTCAGGCTGCATTCTGTTCAAATGTGCTATGAATTTGACGTCTATTCATCGCTAATCTCTCCTCGATGTCCTCCTGCTACAAACCAATGCTAGGATAATTAGTGCAAATACTGTACTTAGAAGTATTGCCAACCGAAGATAATCTGGTTCTTCAGGAGGAGGTGTTGTTGAAGTAGGACCCCCAGTTGTTGGGCTCGTAGTGGTAGTCGTTGTTGGCCCGGTTGTTGTTGTCGGTGTTGAATCTGCCACAATATAGCTGTAAGTGCTAGATATAGACCAATTATCAAGAGTATCATTTGCATAAAATCGATAATACACTGTCGTACCATCTGGGAGGGCTGGTATTGTAGCTTCATAGGAAGATCCAACCTGTATCATTGTGATATTAAACCACATTGTTCCATTGTAGTATGACAGAATAACCGTATCAACACCTGAAGCGTCAGTGACTGTGACATTAATTAAAACTGATTCAGTAGAGTTGGGTGCGAAAGGAGTTCGGTCATGGATCCCAGTTACGGGACCAGAAATATCAGGACCAGGAACCAAGGAGATTAAAGCAGCCTCAACATCAAGCTTGCCACCACCCCAATCTGCATTAGGTACAGCTCCAGTATAGCCATCGCTTCTTGCAGTCGTTTCTAGAATAACTTGGATTTGATTGCCAATTGATGAGTTTAGTTGAAGCATTAAAGCGGCAGCGCCTGCAACGTGGGGACCTGAAGCACTTGTTCCACTGAACAACCGATAACTTCCAAATTGCTTACCAAAAGGAAGAGTTCCACCATCGTTGTACCATGAAACCCATGTAGAACCGTATGCATAATCAGAGATTATATCATATCCTCCTGGAGCTGCTACATTTTGTTTGTTAATGTTATCAATCCTTGGACCACGAGATGAAAAGTCAGCGCGTTCACCAATGATTCCTCCGCCAACCAGATTTCGGGTTCTATAACTTGCAACACTTATCGCGCGATCAGCTGTTGATGGCCATGTGATATGATAACTATCCACAATGTCATTAATCCAAACACACCCTCCACCCCATCCACTCTGATTATCAGATATGTATGCATGAATTGTTGTTGAAACAGGGGTCGAAATATTTAGTTTGTAGTATGGGACTGAAGCTGTATTAGGAAGACTTCCATATAGCCAAACCGCTAGCATCCTTGTACCTCTTATGGAGATTGATGTGAATGATTTTACATTAACACCAGGTATGATGTTTGGTTCCACAAACCAAGCCCATTCACCTAATCCTGGATGGAGATAGATAGTCGTTCCATTAATCCACAGACTGAAATTACACATCAAAAAATCAGTCGGGTTAATTGTGAGGACTGTTATGTAGACTTCAGAGATTTGCTCAAAAAATGTAACATTATCCGGTTTGGGAACTGAGAAATCAATGAGATTTGGAGTATTAGGAACAGTGGTAGCCATAGCATGTTTATTCTTTCCACCAAGATTACCACTTGGCGAAATCACAGGGATACCATCCGCTACTAGTTCGTCTATCATCTGTTCAACCTTAGAACTGCCATCAAGGTATTCCCATGTCCAAGAACCGACCTCAGTAAGAATGACATCGGC